>NZ_JAXBME010000029.1 GCF_033963835.1 Cytobacillus sp. IB215665 | reverse complement strand
AAGCTCTTCAGCGCCGATGGTAGTTGGGGGTTTCCCCCTGTGAGAGTAGGACGTTGCCAGGCATAAATTTTTATTATCGCGGGGTGGAGCAGTCTGGTAGCTCGTCGGGCTCATAACCCGAAGGTCGCAGGTTCAAATCCTGTCCCCGCAACCAAAGAAAAAATATGGTCCCGTGGTGTAGCGGTTAACATGCCTGCCTGTCACGCAGGAGATCGCGGGTTCGATTCCCGTCGGGACCGCCATATATAACTGACTCAAACGAAACTAGATGTTTCGTTTTTTTGTATTTGTAAACTTGACAATAACAGAGTAGTTCATCTTTAAATATTTTTAGAATTGTTTGTAGCTAAATAGTGATAAAATCCCATAAAACCTCAACAAACTGTTCTAATTTAGTGATAAAAAAGAAATAATGTATATAGAGAAATTTAGTTGTCTTTTCTTATTAAGAATTAAATTAGTATTGACTAGATTTCGTGGTATTTCAACAATAAAAGGCTTAAAGACAATTTTGATGATCAAATAATCTTTATTAAAATAATTTACTATATAAACGTGATGGAGTGGTATTTTATGAGTGTGATTGATGAATTTTCATTAATAAACAAAATTAAACCACATGTTGTAAACCAATCATCTTTAATAATGGGTATTGGAGATGATGCAGCATTAGTCTCATCAAAGGATAAGTTTGATCAAATAATATGTATTGATACGATGGTAGAAGAAGTCCATTTTAAGCGAAGTACTATGAAGCCCTATCATATTGGCTTTAAAGCTTTAGCAGCTAATATAAGTGACGTGGCAGCAATGGGGGGGATACCTCTCTATTATTTAATATCCATTGCTATACCTAAACATTGGAAGGAAGAAGATATTCTTGTCATATATGCAGGAATGAATGATCTAGCTAGAAATTATGATATGGATATGATTGGTGGAGATACTGTATCTACAAATGGTCCACTAGTTATATCGGTAACCGTCATTGGTGAAGTTGAAAAAGGAAAAAAACTTTTTCGAAGTAATGCTAAGGATGGTGATATCGTGTTTGTTACAGGGACGTTAGGTGATTCTTCTGCAGGGTTACAGTTGTTATTAGATAATGGGATTAAATATTCTTATCAATTAACTGAAAAAGATTTAGTAAACAAGCATCAAATGCCTTATCCTCGTGTGGAGGTTGGCCGTTTGCTGGCATGTTATAATAGGGTAGCGTTAAATGATATTAGTGATGGATTAGCTAGTGAAGCAAATGAAATTGCTGAAGCTAGTAATGTTTCAATATATCTTGAAGAAGGTCTCATTCCTTTAAGTAAACAAATACGTGATGTTTGTAGTGAGGAAGCTGTTATCAAAGCTCTGTATGGTGGAGAGGATTACGAACTCATAGGTACATTGCCGCAGAGTGATTGGAAACATTTTGAGAAAGAATGTGTTAAACAAAATTATAAGGTAACAGCGATTGGGCAAGTGAAATCTGGAACTTCAGAAGTTTTACTACAAACAAATGACGGGAAAGTTAAACCGGTACAAAAAAAAGGCTATAACCATTTTAACAATTGATAGGTGAAGAAGATGAAAACTTATGAAATTATAACTGATTCTGCTGAGCAAACAATGAAAATTGCACACGAGCTAGCTAATTATTTGCAGCAGGGTGATGTGATTGTACTAGAAGGTGATTTAGGTGCAGGCAAAACAACATTTACTAAAGGTTTAGCGAAAGGACTAGGGATTACAAGAAATGTAAATAGTCCTACTTTCACAATCATTAAGGAGTATCAAGGTAAAGTACCTCTTTATCATATGGACGTATATAGATTAGAAAATGGGTATGAAGATCTTGGATTTCAAGAATATTTCGAAGGAAATGGAGTCACAGTTGTAGAGTGGGCTCATTTAATTGCTGATCAGTTACCAGTAGAACGACTAGTAGTGAGAATTAATCATATGAGTGAATATAAACGGAAGCTTATGCTAGAACCTATTGGCGTACGTTATGAACAAGTATGTAAGGAGATATTAAGCAAATGACAGTGTTAGCAATTGATTCTTCAAATGATGTGATGGGTATTGCTCTTGTTGATGAAAGTAAGGTTATTGGAGAAATAATTACAAATGTAAAAAAGAATCATTCGATTCGTGTCATGCCTGCAATTGAATCATTATTGCAGGACTCTAATATTTCAACAAAGGAACTATCGAAAATAGTTGTTGCAAAAGGACCAGGTTCTTATACTGGTGTAAGAATCGGTGTTACAATTGCAAAAACACTAGCATGGTCATTACAAATCCCACTTTCAGGCGTATCAAGCCTAGAAGTACTCGCAGCAAATGGGCATTTTTTTCCTGGATATATTTCACCGCTATTCGATGCCAGGCGGGGACAAATTTATACGGGATTGTATTCATATAAAGCTGATGGATTGCAGCAAGTGAAACAAGATCAAAATGTTCTCTCATCTGACTGGGCTAAGTCATTATCATCACTCGATAAACCAATATTATTGTTAGGTAATGACGTTGATTTACATAAAGAAGTAATGATCAGTGAGCTTAGGGGTAAAGCAGTGTTTGCAGCTGAGAGTTTAAACAATCCAAGACCAGCTGAATTGGCATTGCTAGGAATGCATAGGGAAAATGAGGATATTCACCAGTTTTCACCGAATTATATTCGCCTTGCTGAAGCAGAAGCGAAATGGTTAGAAGCACAGAAAAAAGAAAGTGGAACTGCAAATGGAAACAACAACATTGTTTAGGTTAATGAATGTTGAGGATATTCAAGATGTACTGAAGGTGGAGGAGGCATCCTTTGCTACCCCTTGGAGTAAGGACATCTTTTTAAGTGAAATTAATAATAACAAATACGCCCATTATATCGTAGCGGAAGAAGACGGGCTAGTTATTGGATATTGTGGGGCATGGATTATAGTAGACGAAGCTCATATTACGAATGTAGCTTTGTTACCAGAATGTCGTGGCAGGAAACTAGGAGAAGCCATGCTAAAGCAGCTGATGGATTTTGCAAAAGCACTTGGAGCAAAGACGATGACATTAGAGGTAAGGGTATCAAATATAATTGCCCAATCGCTCTATCGCAAATTAGGATTTAATGATGGGGGAATTAGGAAGAATTACTATACAGATAACCAAGAGGATGCATTAATAATGTGGGTGAATATATAATGGAACAAATACAAAATCAAATTATTTTAGCAATCGAAACAAGCTGCGATGAAACGGCTGTAGCAATCATAAAAAATGGGTGTGAAATTTTAGCGAATGTTGTAGCATCCCAAATAGAAAGTCATCAGCGTTTTGGAGGAGTTGTGCCAGAAATAGCCTCTAGACATCATGTAGAGCAAATTACCATTGTGCTTGAAGAAGCGCTAAGGCAGGCGCAAATATCATATAACGAGATCGATGCAATTGCTGTTACTGAAGGGCCAGGATTAGTCGGAGCCTTGTTAGTTGGTGTCAATGCTGCCAAAGCTATTGCTCTTGCGCACAACATTCCTATTATTGGGGTTCACCATATAGCTGGACATATTTATGCAAATCAACTAGTATCTGAAATGAAATTCCCACTTATATCATTGGTTGTTTCAGGTGGGCATACAGAATTAGTATATATGGAAAAACACGGATCATTTAAAGTAATTGGAGAGACACGTGATGATGCTGTAGGTGAAGCTTATGATAAAGTTGCAAGAACATTGGGACTACCATATCCAGGTGGTCCTCACATTGACCGACTAGCTCATGAAGGAGAAGCGACGATTAAGCTTCCTCGAGCTTGGCTTGAAGAAGGTTCTTTTGATTTCAGTTTTAGTGGATTGAAATCTGCTGTGATAAATACATTACATAATGCGAAGCAACGTGGTGAGGATTTAGAAACAAAAGATATCGCAGCAAGCTTTCAAGCAAGCGTAATAGATGTATTAGTCACAAAAGCGATGTTAGCTGTTGATAAGTATAATGTCCAACAAGTATTATTAGCTGGTGGTGTAGCTGCTAATCAAGGGTTAAGAGCTGCTCTTAAAGAAAAATTTTCGTCAAAGGATGATATAGAATTAATTATTCCTCCGCTAACTCTATGTACAGATAATGCGGCAATGATTGCAGCAGCAGGTAGTGTATTATTTAAACAAGGAAAGCGTTCGGACATGGCTTTAAATGGGAACCCTGGCCTTGATATTGAGCAATAGTAAAATGAATAATAACATAACAGTGTTATGAAAGACCGTGATTCTTCCTAAGGATACGGTCTTTTTCCACACCTTTATCCACAGAAAAAATACTATTGTGGAAAATTAGTAACAAAAGCTAGTTTAAAAGCACTTTTGAAGCAAGTGGATAAGTGGATAACTTTGATAAAAACTGTGGATAATGTGTAAAAGTCGGTGTATAACATACATTACAATGAATTGTTTGTGGATAACTATGTGGAAGAGTCAACTACAATCCATATGAAGTGTAAGAAACATCTTTTTTGCAATAATTGTAGTGCTTATTGGGGGCTTGCGCTTCTCTTCTGTATCCCTAGCCTCTCGAGGTCGTTTCACTACAATCCTAAAAGGTAAAAAGCACCTTCTAGGATTGTAGTTCCAACGCTTGTCGAGGCAAAACAGTCGTCTCCACTTTTCTTCTAATCATGGAGTGTTTCCCATTCGGTCATTAATTGTTCTAGTTGCTCCTGGTACTGTGAGTTTTCTTCATTAATCACGGCCACTTTTTCGTGATCTTGAAAGATAGTTGGGTCACATAGGAGAGTCTCATTTTTATCTATTTTTTCTTCGAGTTTTGATATCTCTATTTCTAGCTCTTCGATTCTTCTTTTTCTTTGACGCTGTAATTTCTTCATTTCCTTGTCTTGTTCATAAGTCAGCTTCGTCTGTGTTTTATCTTCCTTGATTGAAGGACTAACTACTTTTTGTTCATTTAGCAGCTTAAGTTCTTCAATTTCTGCTTTCTTTGATATGAAATAATCATAGTCTCCCAAATATTCAGTAATACCGTTTGTAGTAAGTTCATACACTTTCGTAGCTAGTCGGTTTATAAAATAGCGGTCGTGGGAGACGAATAGAATTGTACCAGGATAGTCAATCAATGCATTTTCAAGTACTTCTTTACTATCCAAGTCTAAATGGTTTGTAGGCTCATCCAAAATTAACAGATTAGCTTTTTGTAACATAAGCTTTGCTAACGCAAGTCGTGCCTTTTGGCCACCACTAAGTGTTGATACCGGCTTCAACACATCATCACCTGAAAATAAAAAGTTGCCTAACACTGTCCTTATATCCTTCTCGGGTTTTGATGGGTACTCATCCCAAAGTTCATTAAGAACACTTTTATTTGAACTAAGATTTGCTTGTTCTTGGTCATAGTATCCAACTTTAACATTTGATCCAAAAGAAAATTCTCCTTGTAGGGCTTGTATCTTATTAATCGCTGCCTTGAGTAAAGTTGATTTCCCAATACCATTTGGACCTACCAAAGCTACACTGTCACTTTTCATGATTTGAAAATTGATATGTTGGATAATAGGCTTGTTGTTTTCATAAGAAACAGAAATGTCTTTAGCTTTTAAAACTTCATTTCCACTTTGACGTTCGATGTCGAAGTGGAACGAAGCCGATTTTTCATCTCCAGTAGGCTTATCTAGGACTGTCATTTTCTCCAGTTGTTTTCTTCTACTTTGTGCTCGTTTTGTTGTTGAAGCTCGTGCTAAGTTTCGTTGAACGAAATCCTTAAGCTTGGCAATTTCACCTTGCTGCTTTTCATAAAGCTTTAAATCGTGTTCATAATTTTCTGCTTTCTTCTTTAAATAATCACTATAATTACCGATGAATTTTGCTGAATTAGTTCGAGATATTTCGTATACTTGTGTAACGACTTTATCAAGGAAATAACGGTCATGAGATACGATGAGAATAGCTCCTGGATAGCCGAGTAAATATTGCTCCAACCAAGTAAGAGTATCAATGTCAAGGTGGTTAGTAGGCTCATCTAGTATTAATAAATTTGGCTTTGCTAATAATAGCTTCCCTAGAGCAAGCCTCGTTTTTTGACCACCACTTAAAGATGATATAGGTGTTGAGTAATTAAAGCTGGAAAACTGAAGTCCGTGTAGAACAGCTCGTACATCAGCTTCATATTGATAGCCACCTTGTTCTTTATATTGAATTTGTAAATGATCATACTCTTTTAATAGTTTGTCGTAATCTGCCTTGTTTGACATAAGGCTTTGATTGGACATTTTTTCTTCTAGTTTACGTAATTCTATCTCCATTTTTTTTAACGGTTCAAACACGGTTAACATTTCTTCCCAAATAGATAAGTCCGAATCTAAGCCACTATGCTGTGCTAAATATCCAATAGAAATATCTTTCGGTTTCATGACGCTTCCGCTATCATGAGACATGTATCCTGCTATTATTTTCAATAAGGTTGATTTTCCAGCGCCGTTACGGCCAACGACAGCTATTCTATCTTTCAATTGTACTTCTAGCTTTATATTCGATAAAATAAGATCAGATCCAAAATATTTTGTGAGCTGATTCACTTGTAACACTATCATGTTAGTTCACCTCTGTTATAATAGTTTTAGTGTATCTTAAAATGTATGAAATGAGCAATATTCTTTCACTGGATTCCAATGTTTAACTATCTAAGGTTTGAGAAGTGCTTATTTTTAACAATAGTTCAGTTTGATTTGTATGCGCTTTCTTAGTGAAGATATTTTAGACTTAGCTTTTATATCATGTACGATGTATAGGCTCTTTTCATAAAATTTTTTGCAATTGACCTCATTTATTAAGAGGAAAGAAGCTACGACCGCTAGGTTTATACGTATTTTCTCTTAAAACGAATAACAGCAATTAATGCGAAAAAAGCCTTGTACTAAGACATAAATAGGATTTCTCATAGTATTTGTTGCACCTTTTCATCATTAAAACTATAACAATAGGCTAAATTATTAATTACAATTGCCACACCACTTACGAAAAAGCCATTTACTAAGAAGGTGATAGAAACGGACTTGGGTGTACATATAGTTTTCACGCCTTGTTAAAGTAACGACAGGATTGTAAAAATAGTGTAGTATAGTCATATTGAGAGGTGAAAAGCAACAGTGTCTTCATTTACACATTTTAATGATCAAGGTAGAGCAAAGATGGTTGATATTTCTGAAAAGGGCGAAACATTAAGAACTGCTATAGCGAGATCAAGTATCTCAGTTAGTAAAGAAATTTATGAACAAATTATTCATTCAAAAATAAAAAAAGGGGATGTTTTAGCTGTAGCTCAAGTGGCTGGTATTATGGCTGCAAAAAAAACATCAGATATTATCCCGATGTGTCACCCAATTAGTTTAAAGGGTGTCGATATCACATTTACATGGGAAGAAGAAAAGCACTTATACAAGCTTATTATTATCGTAGAAGTTAAAACGAAGGGTAGTACAGGTGTTGAAATGGAAGCTTTAACTGCTGCTAGCACATGTGCCTTAACTGTTTATGACATGTGTAAAGCAGTTGATAAAGGTATGGTTATTGGTCCAACTTATTTATTAGAGAAGACTGGTGGAAAGAACGGAGACTTTATTAGAGAGCAGTGAATGAATAGCTGTTTGAATGTGGGGGAATAGAAGTGAATAACGAACAAACAAAAATTCCACAAGCTACTGCAAAGCGTTTACCATTGTATTATCGATTCATTAAAAATCTTCATGCTGCAGGTAAGCAGCGCGTATCTTCTGCTGAGTTAAGCGAGGCTGTAAAAGTAGATTCAGCAACAATACGTAGAGATTTTTCGTATTTTGGTGCTTTAGGTAAAAAAGGGTATGGTTATAATGTTAATTATTTATTAACGTTTTTTCGACAAACACTAGATCAAGATGAACTGACAAAAGTGGTGTTAATCGGGGTCGGGAATTTAGGTACTGCATTTTTAAATTACAATTTTATTAAAAATAATAATATGAAAATTGAACTTGCATTTGATGTTGATGAGCAAAAAATTGGCACTACAGTTGGAGATGTTCCTATTTATCATATGGATGATTTAGAAAAATATATTACCAAAGATGTAAGTGTTGCCATCTTAACTGTACCTGCACCAGTTGCTCAAGGGATGACCGATCGTTTAGTAGAAACAGGTATTAAGGGTATTTTGAATTTTACACCAGCTCGAATTAATGTACCTGACCATATTAGAATTCATCACATTGATTTAGCAGTTGAGTTACAATCTTTAGTATATTTCCTTAAAAACTACCCAACTGAATAGTAGCTCTACTGGCATTGTGGTCGTTTAGATGATCATCGAGTTATAATAACAATATATGCTTTATAATGATAGATCAGGAAAATTATTTGTAATTTATGATGGAGGTGAGACCAATTAACATAGGAATAGGAAGTCTTATATTAATTTTAGTGATCGCACTCGTTATCTTTGGTCCAAATAAGCTTCCTCAATTAGGAAAAGCTGCTGGAGAAACACTTAGAGAATTTAAGAGAGCGGCACAAGACATTGCAAATGAAAATAATAAAAAGAAGTAACATTAGGATGAGAAAGTATGAATGATAGTAAAGAAATGTCTGTATACGATCATATAGGAGAGCTAAGGAAGCGTCTAATTATCGCAGCCGTTTTCTTTGTTGTTGCTACAATTGGAAGCTTTTTTTTGGCTGAGCCAATCATTGTCTATTTACAACAGGCTGATGAAGCAAAAGAGCTGACGATGAATGCATTTTCCTTAACTGATCCAATAAAAATTTATATGCAATTTGCTTTTATTATAGCTTTTGTAATTACTGCACCAGTTATTTTATATCAGCTTTGGGCGTTTATTAGCCCAGGTCTATATGAAAAAGAACGGAAAATCACTTTAAGTTATATACCAATATCAGTGTTACTATTTTTAGGTGGAGTTTCATTTTCCTATTTTATTCTATTTCCATTTGTTATTGAGTTTATGACGAGGATATCTGAACGGCTAACGGTTAATCAAGTTATTGGCATAAATGAATACTTCCAATTTCTATTTAAAATCACTATTCCATTTGGAATATTGTTTCAGCTTCCTGTCGTTGTGATGTTTTTAACTAGACTTGGCATAGTCTCGCCTATGTTTTTAGCGAAAATAAGAAAATACGCATATTTCGTTTTACTAGTTATAGCAGCATTTATTACGCCACCAGAGCTCATTTCACATCTGATGGTGACGATACCTTTATTTATTCTATATGAAATAAGTATCTTTATCTCAAAAATAACCTATCGGAAAGTGGAAAAACTAGAACAGGAACTCCTGACTGAAAATGAGTAATAACCATACAATAAACCATAACAAAGTTAATCAAAGTGAGTTTTTACAAATTGTAGAGGCTCACTTTTTTCATGTAGTATTTTCTAGCGGTTATTTTGTGAGTATATGCAAGTATAAAGGTCGTATTAATATCTTATATAAAGCATTCAATAAATGAAGAAAGTAATGATGTTAATGAGCAATAAAACAACAAAATTGTTTGAGGTTGATTTATATAAACCTATTCAAGAGCATTTTATAGAACAGGGGTATGAAGTATATGGAGAAGTCAATCATTGTGATATAGCAGCTATAAAAGACGATGAGCTAGTGATCGTGGAGCTTAAGCTTAATATAAGTATAAAGCTGTTAATACAAGCTACTAAAAGGCAGCGTTTATCCGATCAGGTGTATATTGCTATCCCGAGGCCTACATATTCTTTGCGTTCTAAAAAATGGCAGGATATATGTTATTTGGTCAGAAGGTTAGAATTAGGCCTTATGATTGTAACTTTCAAAAATGGTACTGCACTGGTAGAAATCATTCTAGCCCCAGCTGACTTTGATCGGAAAAAAAGCATGCAAAGCAGCAAAAAAAAGAGAGATTTACTTTTAACTGAAATGCAAGGCAGGCATCGTGACCATAATGTTGGTGGAAGCAAGAATCAAAAAATCATGACGGCGTACAAAGAAAACTGTATTCATATTGCTTGTTGCCTCGAACGTTTAGGTCAGTTATCAACAAGTGATCTTCGCCAAATGGGAACGGGTGACAAAACTGTATCTATTCTTAATAAAAATTATTACGGCTGGTTTGAAAGGGTGCGAAGAGGAACTTATTCACTTAGTGATAAGGGTAAGAATGAGCTAACTTCATATCCACAACTTGTTCACTATTACGGTGAATTAATAGCAAATAAGCTTGGTTGATACAGAGAATGGTATTTTGGGTAACTCATATGTATTTAGAGAAGAAAAGATGTCCCGAACATATTCGTGCTTAGCAAAAAGCAACAATTAATGTGAAATTAGCCATAGAATAAAACAACCTTCCTGTTAACTAGGAAGGTTGTTAATTATTTTATATTTTTTAGTTTGTTATGAAAGATAAACATACGAATAGCCACTCCAAAATCAAGGGTGGCTACAAAAGACAATATGAGAGTGGGGAAATTCCAAATTGTTTCTTGAGCTGATTGAATTGCGAGATATGTGAAAACGATTCCTATAAAACTATATATAAATCCAAAAAATAAAGGTGAGCGGCGCATATGTTATAATCCTCCAATAATCGACTGCATTTGTTCCAGTTGTTGTCGCATTTGTTCAATGTCATCCTTGTAGATAGTTTGTATTAAGACCACAAATGTATTCATTGAAACGTGTGCAATAATAGGTACGAGTATTCTTTTTGTTTTCACATAAAGAAAGGCAAAAGTAAATCCCATTGAACTGTATATGAGTATGTGCTCTGGCTCACCATGAACTAGGGCGAATATGACAGAACTAATAAGTGCTGATATCCAAAAATTATATTTCTTATACAACGAGCCAAAAATGATCTTTCTAAAAATGATTTCCTCTAATATTGGTGCGATGATTGAAGTGACAATAATGAATAACGGGACCAATTCAAAAATTCCGATAAGCACTTCAGTATTTTCTGACCCTGGATTAATTCCAAGTAACATTTCAATATTTGCTGCTAAAGATTGTGCAAATAACGCAAGGAAAATACCTGCGATTGACCAGAAAATGGCTTTGCCAGTAGAGGGGTAATCTTCAGGAATCACTCTGTTAATCATATCTTTTTTCATAATGAAGAGAATAATCATTAATCCGAGGATAAAGCTAATTACAGCCCAATAACCAACCCTAATGACTAGCGCAATATCATTAGAATGAGCATCCTCGCCTACACCTAAAATTTCTAATAATGGCACACCTAAAGTCGCAGAAAATTGGACGATAATATACGCGATAATTACATACCAATAATGTCTTTCGAACGGTGGAAATATCTTTTTAATCAATAAAATAATCTCCTTTAAATGTTTGTTCATGCTGCTTTGGTTTAAAATAGTATTTTGCTATTTGGGAATGCCTTGTTTCCCTTCGCAGCTTTTAGAGGTCACCATGTCATTTTATCAGAAAGAAAAATCCCTATTCAAATGATATACCTTAATGATTTGACATTGTTAGCCTATTTAACGATTTTCATCATAGTTGTCCGATTAAAATATGCACTAATAATGTATGTCCGATATACACGGGTTAGTACAATACTTACCGTATTTTATCACAGTATTCTAACATACTCATGTATATTATGTTTTTTATGTTTATTCCTACGTATTTGTGACATAATTTTAAAGGGTTAAATGATAAAGATATTTACATAAGAAGGTATAAACTTTATTTCAATCATGTAAAACCTACTTAGCGTTCCAAATACATCAACATCAGCAATATTAACTCTACAGAGATCCTAGAAATGGGTTGTTTTTGATTTAAATAATGTTTTTCGTACTAAGCAATTGCCAAGTACTTAACTAGAGTTATGGCATCTTTCTTCTGTAAAGCAATGATAACCGTATAAAACACTTTTTCTATGCTGGTATCAATAGCGGCAAAGATTACGAAAAGAGTCTTTCTATATTGAAGACTATGACAAGAAATAAAGCCAAGCTCTAATTGTGTAATAAAAAATGGGACGAATGTCGTGGTTATACAAGGGAGAACTTGTCTATTTATGGGGTATATATGAAATTAGGAATTTTTTTCTGCTTTAGACTTGCAAAAACATGTGAGATTCATTAATATAATAGTTGTGTTAGCACTCAAGTATAGCGAGTGCTAATAGAAGAATATTGAACAATAATACCATTTAAATTATTTGAGGAGGTTGTTTCACTTGTTAAAGCCATTAGGTGATCGTGTTGTTATTCAAATTGAAGAAACAGAAGAAAAGACTGCAAGTGGTATCGTATTACCGGATACTGCAAAGGAAAAGCCTCAAGAAGGAAAAGTTGTAGCTGTTGGTTCTGGTCGAGTACTAGACAGCGGTGAGCGTGTAGCTCTTGAAGTAGCTGTAGGTGATAGTATCATCTTCTCAAAATATGCTGGTACTGAAGTAAAATCTGACGGTAAAGAATACTTAATCGTACGTGAAAGCGATATTTTAGCTGTACTTAGCTAATTTTATCCACCTTTGTACTTAACATAATGTGTAATGTTCAACAGCATATGGATTGAACATTATTTAATAGATTAGGAAAATTTGAGGAGGTAAAACAATATGGCAAAAGATATTAAATTTAGCGAAGAAGCACGCCGTTCTATGCTAAGTGGTGTAGATGCACTAGCTAATGCTGTAAAAGTTACATTAGGACCTAAAGGACGTAATGTAGTATTAGAGAAAAAATTTGGTTCTCCATTAATTACAAATGATGGTGTTACAATTGCAAAAGAAATCGAATTAGAAGATGCATTTGAAAACATGGGTGCAAAGCTAGTTGCTGAAGTAGCTAGTAAAACAAATGATGTAGCTGGTGACGGTACTACTACAGCAACTGTTTTAGCACAAGCAATGATTACTGAAGGTCTTAAAAACGTAACTGCTGGTGCAAACCCTATGGGCGTTCGTAAAGGAATTGAGAAGGCTACTAAAGTTGCAGTTGAAGAGCTTAAAGCAATCTCAAAACAGATTGAAGGTAAAGAATCAATCTCTCAAGTAGCTGCAATTTCTTCATCTGATGAAGAAGTAGGTCAATTAATTGCAGAAGCTATGGAACGTGTTGGTAATGATGGTGTTATCACTATTGAAGAATCAAAAGGCTTCGCAACTGAATTAGAAGTTGTTGAAGGTATGCAATTCGACCGTGGATATGCTTCACCATACATGGTTACTGATTCTGATAAAATGGAAGCTGTTTTAGAAAATCCATATATTTTAATCACTGATAAGAAAATTGCTAATATCCAAGAAGTGTTACCTGTATTAGAGCAAGTTGTTCAACAAGGTAAACCACTTTTAATGATTGCTGAAGATGTAGAAGGTGAAGCTTTAGCTACATTAGTAGTAAACAAACTTCGTGGTACATTTAATGCAGTAGCTGTTAAAGCTCCTGGATTCGGTGACCGTCGTAAAGCAATGCTTGAAGATATTTCTATCCTAACTGGTGCTGAAGTAATCACTGAAGACCTAGGATTAGACTTGAAAGCTACTACTGTTGCTCAATTAGGTCGTGCTTCAAAAGTTGTTGTAACAAAAGAAAATACAACAATTGTTGAAGGTACTGGCGCATCTGATAAAATTGCAGCACGTGTAAACCAAATTCGTACACAATTAGAAGAAACAACTTCTGAATTTGATAAAGAAAAATTACAAGAGCGCCTAGCTAAATTAGCTGGTGGCGTAGCGGTAATCAAAGTTGGTGCAGCTACAGAAACTGAATTAAAAGAACGTAAGCTACGTATCGAAGATGCTTTAAATGCAACTCGCGCAGCTGTTGAAGAAGGTATTGTTTCTGGTGGTGGTACTGCGCTAGTAAATGTACACAGCAAAGTAGCAGCAATTGAAGCTGACGGAGATAAAGCTACTGGTGTAAATATCGTCTTACGTGCACTTGAAGAGCCAATTAGACAAATCGCTCACAACGCTGGCCTAGAAGGATCTGTCGTTGTAGATCGTCTAAAACGTGAAGAAGTTGGAGTAGGCTTCAACGCAGCAACTGGCGAGTGGGTTAACATGATCGACACTGGTATCGTTGACCCAACAAAAGTTACTCGTTCAGCATTACAAAACGCAGCATCTGTTGCAGCAATGTTCTTAACAACTGAAGCTGTAGTAGCTGACCAACCTGAAGAAGGTGGCGCACCTGCTATGCCTGACATGGGCGGCATGGGTGGAATGGGCGGAATGGGCGGCATGATGTAATCTGCCCCTCAAACCCTTGATATAAAAGGATTTGCCTATATGATGTCCAGTATGGGTAACATTTAGGTAACGTGAGGTTATAAAAAATTAGAGGTTTTCCATTAGTTGAGCAAACTTTTGGGAAGCCTCTTTTTTCATAGACTTAGTAATATGTAAATACACATGTTTTGTCGTGTCATCATCTTTATGCCCAAGACGTTCCATGATTTCAGGTAAACTCACTTCAGCCTCTGCAAGTAATGATGTATGTGTATGTCTTAACGAGTGTGGAGTTAATTCAGAATATAGTCCTGAAATTTTTAATAATCACCTCATTCTGTTTTCATGTCTAACTTGTGATTGGTTTAGTAAACAAAAGGTAAGTTGTGTTTATTAAATAAAAATACACGAGTGATGAGGTGGTGAATAGTTTAATTTGAGATGGTTAGTTAAAAAACAAGATTTATATAGTGTTACTTACATCATAAGGACTTGATGGAAGGTAAGTATTTAAGTAATTCTTGTTCTATTTGGCGAAGAGTTTTCCCATCTGTCTCAATCCCATTTTTTTCTGCCATCCTTAGTGTTGATTTGTAATCTTCAGCAGTATAATACTCATCGTATATTTCAAATGTTCTTTTTTTACGTATTTCCATTATTTCTGCTAACAACTGCTCTGATGATTTGTCTTCAAAGTTAATTCCTAATTTATGCGCTTCCCTATATAGACTAATTTGTGATTTTCCTTCCATGATTTCTTGGTTAATTTCCACTTGAGTCTTGCCAGCTGTTTTTACACGAAAAGCGCTTATTCTCCGTTTTACCATTTCTTCTTCAGGTAAATGATCATCCCCTTCATATCCTATGATACTAAAGCCCTGTTTTCCGAGTATACGGTAGTAGTTATCCTTATTTATTTGATTTCCTTGTAAATCTATAATTCCACTTTCACCATCAAATTTTATCACTAGCTTGCCATCGAAAGTTTTTAAGCCCTCATAATCATACATCCAAAGAGATTTATCTTTAGAAAATTGATTAGATACACCCTTTACTCGATCAAAAAAATTGTTGTTATAAGCTAAAGTAATTACTGTTACACTTCCAAATGCAATAGTAGAAGCAACCACTGTTGCTACAATGATTTTCTTCATAATTAAGACTCCTTTAATATGTTTTAGTTTTGATTTTAAATGTATTGTAATGTCCAATTCTTAATATTATGGGTAGATATTTCTTAAGATTATCTTAATAAACCAAGCACGACATTAAAATGAGCTTAAAAGTATATCAATTTTTAGAGATGAATAATTTTAATATAAACGCATTAGTACATCGTTTCCTGAAAAAGGTAACACGAACTCTAGTTGAGTACGTGTTTATTAATACGAAAAATAACAATCAATGTGAAAACAACCACTTTAAAAAAACACCTCATAAGCCAATCTAAGGTGTTTTAAAAGAAACAGTTATTTATTATTCATTATTCATTATTCTTGGATTCCTTGATCCCATTAATAATAGCTAATTTTATTATCCAATAAAGAACGAAAAATTTAACAAACGCAATAAAAAATTGGTAAATTAATCCTTTGGTAAAATATGAGTTGACCAACAAATTTCTTATGTTTTCCATGATTTCGAACATAATTACCTCCAGTTAAAACTTGTGTATATATAAAGTGTTTTCTGTGTATTATTACCAAAAACATAAGAATTATATTAAACACAAGATAAGCAGCGAGTAACTTGGGGAGGTATAAGTAAAATGTTATGGAAACTCAAGAGTTACTGTGAAAGACTTGGATCTAAGAATCATATATATATAGTCAAATTGAATTTAACTACACAACGATAGTTTTATATTACAACTTTTACAGACATCTCCCCACACAATAATATTTAGAAAGCCATATATATATATATAATATTTAAGGGAGATGAGGGAATGAGTAACCAATTGTGTAGAGGTAATGGAGAAGGATTTGAGATAGTTGACTTTCAATTTCATATTCCTTCAACAAACCATGTGGACTTAGGATCTCTTTCAACTGATTCAAATTATCCTACAACAATTGCACTGTTAACACTAAATAACTTAAAGCCTGGTGATATTGTATTGCTAAGTTGGACATTTGTATTAAACAACCAAGGTGGTGATGAATTTACTCATCAAGTATGGAGAGGGGATACAACTATTCATAGGTCAATCAGAGGAATTGAAGGTGGCGGAGAAGATATTAGTATAACATCTTCTCAAACGATTGATAAAATTAATAGTTATCAATGTGCTACTTATAGATTAACTGGTTTTGCAAATAACCCTGACATAAACCTTAATGGTCCTGTTAATTTTAGCGCACAGCAATTAAGACCGAAGATCAAGTAATGAAATCTATAAGTTTACAAGTGGGTTAGGTGTTTTCGTAGTGAATTCCAATTTATAGTAAATAATGGTTAGTTTTTTTCTTTAAATAAAATAGGTACAAAAATCAATGAAAAAAAAATGAAATACTGCTGTGATTATTAATATAGAACCTATTTTCACAGTCCCCATGTAATTTTATAACTAAAAATAATAGTACCATACATTGTAAAGGAAAACGCCGAAGTTATGAAACTTAAGATAGATTATGTTTGATAGAAAAGAAGGAGAAGTTTATCGTACTAACTGTCCAGCATGTACATATACTTGTTTAACAATAAAGGAGCGGTAAAGGTAATAAAATTTGCTTGTAATAGTAGCTATGATTTCTTACTAAAGATAAAGCTTTGAAAAAGAGTTAAGGGGTGAACCGAGTCGCTAAAATTAAAGAAATTGATCTAAGCCAACAAACTAAGTTAAGTAATTGCATAAGTACAACAATATTAATGATCGAACAAGACAAGCTAAGCCACTGAGATGTAGGTATTTCCATTTGATAAATTCAACACTCACAATGTGATAAAAGAGGATTGGGAGTTTACAGAAAAAAGAAGAGGCTTATATACATACCTGACAATAGGAGGGCGCTAATCATTGCAGCATTTTAGTTGTGTGATGGGTGTCCTCTTTTAGTTGTTAAAAGAGGATGGTTTGAATGAAGTGAAAAATGTTACGTAAAATTCTATCAAATTTAACCAGAAGTGTGAAACAACGTAAGAAATATAAAAAAGGCTTTCGAGAATGGGAAAAGTTAATGAGATAAAACAGGAGTCGTTACTGAAAATTCTCGAATTCAAATAAAAGGTTGATAAAATCAGCAAAAAGCCCTTTAATGTACCTTTACTAAATGGACAGAAAGATTTACATATTTCTTTTTGGTTTTTTTGTAGCACAAAAAATGCTATAATGTTTTTAGGATTTTTGTGCTACAAAAAAGGAGTGTTTAAATGAATCAAATAACTTTTTCTTCATACGAAGAATTAGAGCAATTGTTGAAAGAAAAATTCTATAAGAAAGCAAAGTTTATCGGGTTAAGTGATGAAGAAATTCAGCTATCTATCATTTATAAAAAGAAAGCGAAAGATCTATGGGACAAGCATAATTGTCAACAGATTATTGAACAGTATGGCACTGTTACAATTGAGGCTTGGATGGATGAAGAAGGAAATAGGAGAACGAAAAGAGGAAGGCCTAGAAAAGAAAAGTCAGAAAAGCTTAGTTTTCCATTACACGTTCGATTGGATGAGGAGTCTTTTAAGAAACTTAATAATTATGCAAAGGAACATGATGTAAACTGTTCAACAGCAATTAGAATGATATTAAAAAATTTATAATTAGTGAATTGAAGGGCATTCGTAAATATAATTAAAGGTGTTTTTCAGGAGGATTGAAAATGAAAAAAAATCGTTTTAAATTTTGTTTTGATTTATTGATTGCAATTACATTTAGCTTATTATTTGCTCCAGCTATCACCAGTGTAGCATTTCATGAAATAGCTAGTATTTTATTGGCAGTAGCATTAATTATTCATTTATTTTTAAACAAAGATTGGATTATTGGTATGAGCAAAAAAATATTCTCAAAAAGAATAAGAGGCAAAGCCTTACTATCATACTTATTAAATATAACCCTGTTGTTAGATATGTTGTTTATTATGGTAAGTGGATTATTAATTTCCGAGGTTATCTTTCCTAATTTTAGATATTTCACAAGCATAAATTGGCTTGCTCTTCATATTATTTTGTCAATCCTCGGATTACTTATAGTTGGGGTTCATTTAGGATTACATTGGCAGTGGATCAAACAAATTGGAAGCCAATACCCTAAATTAAAGAAGCTATTTTCTTTTCGTAAACCTTCTCGGATAAAAATTTTACGTATAATGTTGATTATTGGGACGATTTTTTTGTTCGTCCAAATATTTAAACTGACTGTTGTATCGATTGATTTAGTTAGTGGTCCGAGTTTAGGTGCTGAAAAAAGTGCGGGAACAGAAGGGCATGAAAATCTATTTTCAGTTAACATATTAGGAATTTTACCAGTTTTCACAATCTATTCATGCCTTTTGGGTTCAATTGCTTTTTATACCAACTTAATTGAAAAAAGGGTCATGAATAAGAAACATACAAGGACGTCCTAATGGTGTTTCACTTTTCGAAAATTAATCAAAATAGGTAGCCAATGTTGTATTTTTTTCTAGTGAGATCAAAGTTTTAGAAAGAAACATATGTGAACATCCAAAGATTAACCTAGAGGAAGAAAGCTGAAACAAGTGACATAAAGTTAATGAAATAGTATTTTTGAATGCTGTAAATGTCTGCAGACCACCTAAAAGGTTATTAAAAAAATTTATTTTCATAATATAAAATACAGCAAGGTATTTAATCGTTTATTAGCTCCCTAACGACACCAAATGGGTAGGGAGTACATAAGTTACATTAGTATATATTTAGTCACCTTGTAACATTTAGTACCGCCTTTTACTAAAATGTACCCTATAGAATAAGCACTTTAAAAAGTCTTCTTATAGGGTACATTTTTGTTGTCTATAATTTGAAGCTTATACGACGAATAATGAAGAAGCAGCCGCCATTATATGCCATATTAGAAAGGCAAACTCTTATAGACGAATGATGAAAGCAACACAAGAACATAGGATTGTACCCAATCTGTTGGACCGACAATTTAAGTAAGTCCCTGGAAAAGTACTCCTCTAACCAATATCACATATTTATTTTACGTAAGGGGTCAGAAAGCCTATTTGTCCACTATTAAAGATGGATCGACCAGTGAAATCTTAGCCTATCACGTATCAGATCGTATAACCATGAATTTAGCTACAGAGAGCCTATTAAAGCTAAAGTAAGAGAAATTGTAAACCCTTTCTTAGTAAAAGTAAATAAATAGATTCATAAATCCTAACATGAATGGGAGCTTAAATAACTAAAAAGGTAGAGATATAAGTTTTATATAATTCTTCTCATGCCAATTTTTCATAAGCTAGAACAGTTAAGCTCCTTTTTTAAAACAACATAATATCTATTTAACAAAAATAAATTAGGGTAATAATTCAGTGAAAGAAAAAGTTTAGATAAAAGCAAATTTCGACAATTTTATTGAAAATTTTGAAATAAATTGTTGACTAAATAGTAAAAATATACTAAATTGTTATTTAGTAGACTTTATAGGATAAATTAGTATTAAAGGGATTTTTTTCTTTTTTATCTAAATTTAGCTTATTGGTCTACTGAAAAATTCTAAGAACTCGCGAGCTTCATTAGAAAAATATTATCTTAGAGGGGAGTCGGTTAAATGTTAGCAAAGTTAGCAAATCTTTTATCAGGAAATTCTAAATTACAAGGTGAATGTGTTGACGAGAGATGTGAATGTGGATTCTACACAATTTGTGGTTGGGATCCTTCAGTTGGAAGAAAAGTGTGTTTCTGCACAAGAATCAAATAATTGTATATTACATCTAACGTAATATCTAAATAGCTTTCTCAGTTAATTAGTTAATATATAACTATTGAGTGCACTCATATTATTAACTAGTATGAAAAAAGACTGATAATTAACATAAGTAATTATCAGTCTTTTTTCTTGTAAATTAATCTTTTTATGTGTTAGAGGAGACATCATGAAAAATAACTATTATAAAAGATCATTCTATCTTGTCTTTAAATATGCAAAGTATTGGGTATTACTGTCTCTCATTTTCGCAATCATTACAGGGTTTGTGCCAATTATTACGGTTTGGCTATCAAAGGAAATTATTAACTTTATATCATCCGTATTAAGAGGGGATAATGATATTAATAGTCACCAACTTTGGCTATTATTATTTCTACAATTAATTGTACTTATTATCCAAAAATCTATTGGAAATATTAAGTTATATATAAATTCAAAGTACGAAAAAAAACTTGATTATATTTTGGAAAAGATGGTATCAGAAAAGTCAGTCGGGTCTCCTTTAGCATTTTTTGAAAATGCAAAGTTTCATAATCATCTAGATAGAATTCAATATAATAAAGGAATTAGGTTGATGTCACCTGTAGTGTCTACTTTGAACATCTTTGAAGGAATAATTACTCTTACAAGCTTATTTATCTTTTTAATTTCATACCATTGGCTACTGATAGTGATTGTAATGGTAATTGTCATACCGATTATTTACTTAAGAGTAAAATACGGTAAGATGGAATTTCAAATGCATTTACACCAAACTCCTAAAGCAAGAGAGCAAGCATATCTCTCAGCATTACTTACTAATCGTGTCAGTGCAAGTGAGATAAGAATATTTAATCTTAAAGATTTCTTTCTTAATAGATGGGCATTTCTATTTAAAAAAATTAGTAAAGAATATTTAACTCTTATAAAGTCTAGAGAGTTTGCAAATATATGTATTAATGTGTTGTCATCAGCTTTATATTTTCTAGTAAGTGTTTTTTTATTGAAGTTTGTAAGAAATAAATCAATCCAAATAGGGGATTTTGTAAGTGTTCTTCAATCAGTGCAAGCTGCCGAAAGAAGCCTAATTGATATTTCATACAATATAGGTGAAATATACAGTGATAGTCTTTATATTAGAGATCTTTTTGAGTTTTTGGATTTTCAAGATTCTAATTATGAACTAAATGAATCAAAAGAAAATAGGCCATTTAGTTTCAATTCTAGTATTGAATTTAAAAATGTTTCATTTAAATATCCATACAGTGAGCAACAAGCGTTGAAAAATATAAGTTTTAAAATTGAGTGTGGAGAAAAAATAGCTATCGTTGGTCAAAACGGCTCTGGGAAAACAACTCTAATTTATTGTTTGATGGGTTTATACCCTATTAATAAAGGGGAAATTTTAGTAGATGGAATTAATATAAACGATATTGATAGATCGGAACTCTTTAAGAAAATCACAGTAATTTTCCAAGATTACATGAAGTATAATTTATCTTTAAAACGTAATATAATTTTAGATAGCCAAGTTGATGATGAAAAATTACAGACAGTAATGAGTATGTCAGGTGTTGATTCAATTACTAAAAACCTTAAAGATGGAGAAGAAACAATTTTGGGGAAGATATTTTTAGAAGGAGAAGATCTTTCAGAAGGTCAATGGCAAAAGATTGCAATTTCAAGAGCATTATATAAAGAGGGAGAAATATTTGTTCTTGATGAACCAACCTCAGCTCTTGATCCAAAAGCAGAATTAGAAGTTTATAATCAATTTGATAACCTAACGAATAATAAAACAGGCATTTTTATTTCTCATAGGATGGCCTCTGCAAGATTAGCTGATAAGATTTTTGTATTGCAAAATGGAGAAATTATTGAAGAAGGAAGTCATGAAACTTTAATGAATTTAAATCGTGAGTATGCTCAGATGTATCAAATGCAATTAGATTGGTACAAATAAAAATCTAAATGGGTGGTTGTATGGTTAACCTATCATTAATTTGTCAATTGTTCTTCATAATCTTGTTTTTATCTACAGCATTCAGTAAAGTAACGAAATTTCAAGAGCATGCAAGTATTTTTAAGTCTTTAGTATTTCTAAAAAAAGTCCCTGTTCATGTGCTGCTTATTTTTCTGATTTTTGTGGAGGTAAGTATTCCAATTGGGTTTATATTCAATATAAATTATACCTTAACCCTATATGCTGCAAGCGTACTATTAATTTTGTATACCCTGGGTATAATCGTCCATCTAGTAAACAGCAAAGAAAAAATGAACTGTGGGTGTGGAGGTATTTTAAATTCAGAAGAGTTATCTACTGGTATTGTTATAAGGAATTTGTTTTTCGTTGCTATTTTGGTGTTAATGGCGACCTTTCCAGTACAAATAAAATGGAGTATCAACTTAATTCCTTTTATATTCTCAAGTATTCTTCTGGCAAATTTTTACTACCTATTCTCAGAATATAGATTAAGCATGAAAAAAATAGATTCGTTAGAAAGGGGTCTTTAAAAATGGGAACGACTTGGAATATTTTAATAATTGTATTGTTTATAATAGTATTTTCACTTGTTATTCTCAATATTAGAATGCTTAAGTTGATTGGAAGGTATATACAATTTGTAGAGTCAATGAAAATGGGTATTCCTCGTAATAAACAAATTGAAAAAATCCCTAATATGGTTTTACAATCCGATTTAAACAAAGAAGTTACTCTAAATATAGATAATAACTTAGAAAAAGATCTTCTTTTGATATTCATCTCACCAAATTGTAGTGCATGTAAATCTTTATATCCTGACTTGAAGAATGATTTAAATGGTTATAAAGATGTTTTTACAATGATTGTCTCTAGAGGTGAATCTGAAGAAAATCAAAAATACTACGATCATTTTAAAAATGAAGGTTTAAATTACGTCAGCGATAAAAATCTTTTTGACAAAATGGGTGTATATAGCTTTCCTTATGCCATGTACGTAAAGAAAGATAAAAAAATATTGGCACAAGGACATCCTGGTGATTCAAGCTTTATTTATAAAATGGTTGAAAAAAATAGTGCTCAAAGTGAAAAGCAATTAATAGGATAATATTTATAGTTGAATTATAGAATGTTATATCTATTATGTAGTTTAGCAATCTTAAGTCAATTTGAAAGTGATTATAAAAAAATCTCGGGCTTTGCTTTGAGTTTTTTTTATTGATTGTTTAGGCAATTTGGAAAATGTATTTATTGATGACCGATCTTAAAGATTTGAGAACGATGTTGCATATAAATAATATGAAAATAAATCTAGAAAATTATGTAAAATCAATTTTAGGCTATGATAAGGTTATTGAATTAAATGAAAAAGATATAACTACGTTTGAATACAGAGCAACACTACTTTAAAAGCAAGGAGACTTAAGGAAAGCAATAGCAGATTAAGGTAAGGTAATTATATTAGATAAGTTAAATAAAGAGCATGTATTAATAAGGCTTATATATATATAATTAGAGGAATCCAAAAAAGCAATATATTGTTTAACAAATTTTCAATGTGGATTAATATCAAAAATACACAAGATATTAATAGAAAGCTATGAAAATAATCTCCTTCAATACATAAAAGAACGCCAATAACGAATGAAAATACTGAAGAAATATATGCAAAGTGTTATGGGAAGACTAATATGGAAAAATAATTGAGTAAAAAATATCATTATATCGATGAAGGTCAATATAGTCTTTCCTTGCTATACTGTCTCCTTTGTTTGTACAAGATTCATGAAAGTGGTAAAAGCAAGAGTGTATGATAAAAAAAGCTGAGAGAAAACCACTTTCATTGCTTTTCTTTCAGCCTTGTAAAACCCCCAACTTCTAAATCTCTAATATAAGTTACAAATTTTCCATCAGTTTCTTAGCAATTCGTTCATAATCATCTCTATCGATTCCTGGCGCAAATTCTTCTGGCATATCATCTAAGTCTGGTATTGGAGCGCCTTCAGGTGTCCCCTCTATGACTGCTAATGGCTCGCCATTTTCAGGGTTAGTACCTTTCCAGATTTTATTAATGTCTTTATAGTCTGTATCACTCCATGTGTATAAGATGTTATTCAATCCTTGTTCTTCATATTTTCTAGCATAATCAAATTTTGAATTGTCTAAATCAGGCACTGGGAGCATTTTCTTGACATCAACTCCTGTTGCAATTTCTAGTGCTTTAGCATATGCGAGTGCATGAGTGCCTCCCCGTACTAATAGATAGCCAATCATTTCCCTCGCAGTTGGATGATCCGTCATTTCATATACACGCATTTTATGTGTACGAGCACCTAGTTCTAAGAAGAAATTGTGCAAAAGATCAAGTACGAGGTTTCCGCTATTGAACACGTAATCTCCTGTCCAGGCTTTGCCCATTGAGTCACCTGGTAAGGCTGTCTGCGCTGTAGCAATATATTGGTACGTATTTCGTTTATTTAAGCCGTTTTGAAGTGGTGTAATGTTTGGATCACCTGGAAATGTGATGCCTCTTGACAACAAATTTATTGTGTTGTTCACCAGTTCAACATGCCCAAACTCTTCAGCAGTAATGCTAGCGACAAGGTCATAAAAAGGTTTAAACTTAGATTTATTTCGAAAGCCGAAGGACTGATACATATAGTTATTCAGCGTTGACATTTCACCGAAGCGACCTCCAAGTAATTCTTGGACTGCAGCAGCAGCGTTGGCATCTCCGTGCTCAGGTATAGTTAGAGCTATTTGCAAACGGTTAAGTCGTTTAAACATGGTAATGCCTCCTTTTAACCTTGAGTGGGCGATATCCAAACAATGTGCTGGGTTCTCACGAAAAATGGTGATTTACTAACTTCAATGACAATATGATCGGGCATAACTGTTTGTAAAATACCTCTTAATGAACCTTGTGTTGTTTGAACTACGACATTTGTCCCGCGGATAGAAGATAAGGCTTGATAAACATATGGATCAAACAAATATAGTGGAGTATTTTGAGGGTTCATTTCCTCAGCTCCTTTTATCAAAATGTATCTAAGATATATATGTTAAGAAAGACAGAAACATTCATTTTATTACGAAAAACACGGTTGTTAATTACATTATTTAACAAGGAAACTTTTTACCAAATGGATATTTCTAGCTAGTAAATAACAACTTCCTTTATAATGGAATTATTGTCATTGTCTTGAACTTAGATAGCTATTTTTATAGAATATGTAAATAGTAGGATTTCATCATCAATTGTCGAATCATAGATAACAAACATTTTATTTTACAGGGGGATAAATATGGAAGTTGCTGCTACGTTTCATCCAGTACTGAATAAAGTTATTGAAAATATTGAAAAAGTAATGATAGGAAAACGGGACATTACCATCTTAAGCTTAACTGCTCTGTTAGCTGAGGGGCATGTGTTGCTAGAGGATGTACCTGGTGTTGGTAAAACGATGATGGTACGTTCTCTTGCAAAATCAGTTAATGCAGATTTTAAACGTATTCAATTTACCCCAGACTTATTACCGTCTGATGTAACAGGGGTTTCTATTTATAATCCAAAGGAACTGAAATTTGAATTTCGACCAGGTCCTATTATGGGAGATATTGTTTTGGCAGATGAGATTAATCGAACATCACCAAAAACACAATCAGCCTTATTAGAAGCAATGGAGGAAGGTAGTGTAACCATTGATGGGGTTTCATGGTCATTATCAAAGCCATTTTTCGTTATGGCGACACAAAACCCAATTGAATATGAAGGAACTTATCCACTACCTGAAGCGCAACTGGATCGTTTTTTACTAAAAATGAAAATGGGATATCCAACTGTGCAAGAAGAGATCGAAGTGTTGACAAGAGCGGAGAAAAGTAAGCCGATAGATGAGTTAACGTCTGTGATAGATTTAGGAGAGCTTAGCCGACTACAAGATGAAGCTAAGGAAGTTTATGTGGATGATCAATTGAAACAGTATATTGTTAACCTTGTTTTAGGGACACGTAATCATACATCTACGTACTTAGGAGTTAGTCCAAGGGGTTCGCTTGCGCTTATGAAAGCTTGTCAGGCATTTGCTCTTATCCATGATAGAGATTACGTCATACCTGATGATGTACAATATTTAGCGCAGTTTGTTCTTTCTCACCGCATTATTTTAAAATCTGAAGCAAAGTTCGAAGGTTTAAGTACAGAGGATATCATTGAACAAGTAATTAAAAGAACAAGTATACCTATTCAACGTCAAAGATCGCTGAGGTAATTATGAAAAAGGTAAATAATTTTGTACTGTTTTTCGGAAAGTTCTTTTTGATACTTCTATTATTAGCAGGTATATTTGTATATGCGATGTTTCAGGGTGGTTTCGTTAGTTGGTTTTTATTTTTTAGTTTTTTACCGTTTGTATGTTATTCTCTCATCTTAGCAATATACCCTATCAGATTCTTTGAGGTGGAACGTAATATTAATCAAAGTCAGTTTATCGCAGGAGAAAAACTAACTGGAACTATTACGATAAGACGTAAATATCCACTTCCGCTATTATATATTTTAATAGAAGAGACCTTACCAGAATCATTACTCAATGCTATACAATCAAAAAAATCAAAGGTTATTGTTTTTTCATGGTTTAAGAGAAGTTATTCGTATGAATATATTATTGAGTCTATTCCAAGAGGAGAATTTAAGCTGTCTAACATAAGAGTTAAAACAGGTGATTTTCTTGGGTTAATTGAAAAAGAGCGAAACTATATGGCTGAACACTCAATATTAGTTTATCCGAAGTGTATTGATATGGTCTATTCTCAAGGCGAAAACCAATTTGAACAAGGTATGACGTCTTCACGTTTGAAGGTTCATCGTGAAACAGCTGTTACAACAGGTGTAAGAGAATATAGAAATGGTGATCGCTTTTCATGGATTGACTGGAAATCTACAGCAAGAAAAAATACGATTATGACAAAGGAATTTGAGCAACAGCAAAGTAACGATATTGTCGTTTTTTTCGATCGGTCACGTTCTGTAGCATTTGAACATTCGGTTACATTTGCAGCTTCGGTGACTAATGCAATATTACAAAGAGGATCGCAAGTCGGGTTTATCTCCATAGGAAAAGATAACGTAGAGATTCCCCTAGGGAGTGGGGGAATTCAAAAGCAACAAATTCAGCATCATTTAGCAAGAGTCAAGGCCGAAGAGGAAGTGGCCTTTACTGCACAGTTAGAAGGTGAAATAGCAAAATACCATCGATCAGTGTCGATTATGCTTATTTCTACACACCTTAACGAAGAAATGATGCAATTTATGAAACGAATGGCTTTAAATAACGCGAGCATCATTTTTATTCTTGTTAAAGATAATGATGCTAAACCATCAACAGAGGAGCTTCAATTAATTGAAAGCATTGAAAAGAATCGTATCCTACCAAAGATTATATATGGTGAACGTTTCACAGATGTGTTTAATGAGGTGGGTAGACCATGATACGTCAAGATGAACTATTTAACGTGAGGAACATCGTTTTATACCTCTTTAGCCTTTTTCTGTTATGGGAGTGGCTCAGACCATTGACTCTCATTACCGATACTGGAAGTATATCATTATTCCTTGTCTTTTTAGTCATATGTCTCCTATTACTATATTTTCGTATTCGTTTTTGGCTATCACTACTTATTACTGGATTCATCATGTTTTATATGCTCCATACGACCTACCAAGACGGGAGCTTCTTTCAAATTGAGTTGATAAATCTCATATATGAAGAGATATCATATAATATATCCATGGCTTTGGACGGTAATTGGACAGAAATGACAGGTTATTTTCGAAGTCTGCTATTTTTCATTTTGCTGTGGATGATGTGCTACTTGATGCATTATTGGATTGTGCACCAAAAACGTATATTTACCTTTTTTGTTTTAACAATTATATATACAACTGTGATTGATACGTTTACACCATATGAAGCAGAACATGCCATTGTGCGTATATTGGTTATTGGTTTAATTATGATAAGCTTTTTATATTATGAGCGGACGATCGATACTGAGTTGTTAAATAACAACAGAAGAGATTTTTTCTTTAAATGGTTGATACCTACATTTGCTGTTGTTGTCGTATCTGCTTTTGTCGGTTTTCTCGTTCCGAAAGCTGAACCTCAATGGCCTGACCCTGTACCTTATTTGAAATCGTATGTACAAGGTAATGATGGAACCGGTAGTGGTGTGAAAAAAGTTGGGTTTTCATCAGATAGTTCACAGTTAGGCGGACCTTTTATTCCTGATGATGAGGTTGTTTTTACGGTAGAAGCAAGTGAGAAGCATTACTGGAGAATAGAAACTGAGGATGTCTATACTGGGAAGGGCTGGGTTTCATCTGAAAGCTCTGGACGACGGTCGTTTGATCGATTAATTGAAGTATATGGTGATTGGTGGTCTTTCGAGAGTGTTGAACAAACTCCTGCAGAAGCACAAATAAATATGATGAAAGAACAACCATATATCGTATATCCGCTAGGACTGACATCAATCGAGGGCATACCTCTTGAGTTCAACCAAACGACTGAAAGATTATATGTTGAGCGAGACTTAGAGATTGCCAGTTTAACGAATTATACGACAATCTATAATTTACCTGAGTATTCTGTTGAAGCCTTACAAAATGCGAAACCATATGATGCATCAAATCGTTTTATACACAAGTACCTACAACTACCAGACACTTTGCCAACAAGAGTAAGTGATTTAGCAAAAGAAATTACTGAAGGTAAGGAAACCCAATATGATAAAGTAAAGGCTGTTGAATCGTACTTTGATAGTGTGAATTTTCAATACGAAACAGAGGATGTAGCGATTCCTGGAGAAGAAGAAGATTATGTTGATCAATTTTTGTTTGAGACGATGAAGGGGTATTGTGATAATTTTTCTACTTCGATGGTTGTACTCTTACGATCAGTGGATATTCCTGCACGATGGGTAAAGGGATTTACGAATGGAGAAAAGATTAAACATGACGTTTATGAAGTGACGAATAACAATGCCCATTCTTGGGTTGAGGTGTATTTCGAAGAGATTGGATGGGTAACATTTGAGCCTACAAAAGGTTTTACTAACCCATATGATTTTAGACGAGATATTAATAGAGATGCTGCTGAGGTTAATGTACCTGAAGTTCAGAGTCAACAGCCAGAGCTATTACAAGAAGAGGAAGTAGAAGAAGAGGAAGTAAATAAATATGAAGTGGAAAGTAGCTCTAATATATCAATACCATGGAAGCCTATAGCTATTGTCCTTATCGTTGCTACCCTCATGTTCTTCATATTAAGAAAAACTAGATTAAAATGGTACCCGAGTGTGATGATTTTGTTATATAAAAACCGTAGGGATGAAGTTGTTTACTTTAAGGCATATGCAGCACTGCTTAAGCAGTTGGCGGTATATGGGCTTGGGCGTAAAGAGGGACAAACATTAAGAGCCTATGCTGCGTATATCGACTCTTATTTTGGTCAACAACAAATGACAGAGCTAACGAAAAGCTATGAAAGAGCATTATATCGCAAAGATAATGCACAAGATGAATGGGAAAAGTCGGTAGAATTATGGGAAAATTTAATTAAAAAGACAGCATCTTGACCAAGTAGTAGTAGGTTGATAGAATAGTGTAAATTATAAGATGGAGAATTTTTATTGCCTGCAAATTTGTTGTTTGGCAGTGAAAAAATCCAGCCAATTAAATACAGCGTGTTTTTCCTTCATATATCCTTGATAATAAGGTTCGAGAGTCTCTACCGGGTTACCGATAATAACCTGACTATGAAGGCAGTTAATTCTATTTGTACAAAAAAAAACTAGAATTTCTGCCTTTATATAATAAAGGGGGGATTCTAGTTTTTTTTAGGCTCTTTTCGTACACTTTGTCGCTTTTTCACTTTTTCACTTATATTTGAGTTACTGATGTGTATTAAAAGATTGTTATAGTCTATTGAGAAGAAAATAATCATTTTTAGCTCTTATTACGAAAATCAACAATGAATGCGAAGATAGCCTTTTTTATGAAGTAAAGATATCACCATCTTAAATAATCATTGTGCTCATTGATCGCATATTATAATTATTTTTATGGTGAAGGCTGAATTTTGGAAGATTTATCATAGCTACTGTGTTACGATCTGTATATTTGTCAATATCATAAGGTATATTTTACCTTGATTTTGAAAAACGATAAAGACAACATACTTGATTGAAAAATTCTATTGAGGTGATAAGCTTGCAACATTATGAAGAAATAGTTGTAGTACTTGATTTTGGCAGTCAATATAACCAATTGATTACGCGACGAATTCGTGAATTGGGTGTTTACAGTGAATTACACCCGCATACAATTACAGCTGAAGAAATAAGAAAGATGAACCCAAAAGGGATAATCTTCTCTGGTGGGCCAAACAGTGTGTATGATGAAAATGCTTATCATTGTGATGAGGAAATCTTTGAATTAGGCATTCCAGTATTAGGGATATGTTATGGAATGCAGTTAATGACAAAACATTTCGGTGGAAAAGTTGAAGGAGCAACCCATAGTGAATATGGTAAGGCAACTATTTCTATTCAAAATGATTCAACCCTATTTCAAAATTTGCCGAATGAGCAAGTAGCTTGGATGAGTCATGGCGACTTAGTTACTCAAACACCTGAAGGGTTTTCAATTGATGTAACTAGTCCATCGTGTCCTATTGCGGGGATGAGCAATGAGTCTCGTCATTTATATGCAGTACAGTTTCATCCAGAAGTAAGGCATTCTGAATATGGTAATGATGTTTTGAAAAATTTTGTTTTTGAAGTTTGTCATTGTAAAGAGCTATGGTCAATGGAGAACTTCATTGAAATGGAAATTGAGAAAATTCGTAAGACGGTTGGAGATAAAAAAGTATTATGTGCATTAAGCGGTGGAGTGGATTCCTCTGTAGTAGCAGTGTTAATCCATAAAGCAATCGGTGACCAATTAACATGTATTTTTGTCGACCATGGTCTGTTACGCAAAGATGAAGCAGAAGGCGTGATGAAAACATTTAGTGAAGGGTTCCATATGAACGTCATTAAAGTAGATGCGAAACAACGTTTTATGGAGAAGCTACAAGGGGTATCGGACCCAGAACAGAAAAGAAAAATTATAGGAAACGAATTTATTTACGTCTTTGACGATGAAGCTGCAAAGCTGGAAGGTATTGACTATTTAGCGCAAGGGACTTTATATACTGACATTATTGAAAGTGGTACAGCAACGGCTCAAACGATTAAATCTCATCATAATGTAGGTGGACTACCTGAAGATATGCAGTTTGAACTTATTGAACCGTTAAATACACTTTTTAAGGATGAGGTACGAGCACTTGGAACAGAGTTAGGTTTAAAAGATGAAGTTGTTTGGCGTCAACCGTTCCCTGGGCCAGGGTTAGGTATTCGAGTTCTTGGAGAAATTTCGGAAGATAAATTAGAAATAGTGAGAGAATCCGACGCTATTTTACGTGATGAAATTAAAAAAGCAGGCTTGGATAGAGATATTTGGCAATATTTCACTGTACTACCTAATATCAGGAGTGTTGGAGTAATGGGAGATGCACGAACGTATGATTATACGATCGGCATACGGGCTGTAACATCGATTGACGGTATGACTTCTGACTGGGCGCGCATACCTTGGGAGGTTCTTGAAGTGATATCAACAAGAATCGTGAATGAAGTGAATCATGTAAACAGGGTGGTATATGATATTACTAGTAAGCCACCTGCAACAATTGAGTGGGAGTAAATATTTACACTGAATACTTGTTTAGTAAGGTACTTAAAGAGAATTAGTATTAATCACGAACAAACACGAACATTATTTATATAATGTTCGTGTTTTTTATTGACATGCTCAATTGTGGTTGTTAGAATAAACGAGGACCGAATTTTGTAAAAATACGTCGTATATTTTTAGTGATATGGGCTAAAAGTTTCTACCTAGCTACCGTAAATGGCTTGACTACGAGGTATAAATTGATGAAATTGTATGGACATAGTAACTTCAAACAATCCAATAATTGAACTTATATTTTGATTTATGCTTATATGTTGTTGGAGTTTGCTATTTGTCTATATTTCCTTTTCTCTCTTTATTCCTATATGTCAACGCCCCCTAGTAGTTAGGGGGCGTATTTTATTACAAATATATGGCGATATCATTCATAAGGGAGAGGTATATATAATGAAAAAATATTTTCAGTTTCAGGAATTAGGTACGAACTATAGAACTGAATTTATTGCTGGGTTAACTACATTTTTATCTATGGCGTACATTTTAGCTGTTAATCCTTTCACGTTGTCATTGGGAGCTATTCCTGATTATCCAGACGAATTACGCATGGATGCAGGTGCTGTATTTACTGCTACTGCTATAGCAGCTGCGATAGGATCATTACTAATGGGGCTTCTTGCAAGATATCCGATTGCATTAGCACCAGGTATGGGATTAAATGCTTTCTTTGCTTTTTCAGTGATCCTTACTTATGAGATACCTTGGCAAACAGCGTTGTCTGGAGTTTTTGTATCAGGGTTAATTTTCATTGTATTAACATTAACGGGCGTACGTGAAACGATTATTAATGCAATTCCAGCCGAGTTAAAACATGCAGTTGGAGCAGGGATTGGTTTGTTTATCGCATTTATTGGCTTTCAGAATGCTGGAATCATTGTGAATAATGATGCTGTTTTAGTCGGTCTAGGTGACTTAACGAACGGTAAAACATTACTAGCGATTTTTGGTGTTGTTATTACTGTTATGTTCATGGTAAGAAAGATTAATGGTGGCATCTTTTATGGTATGGCTTTGACTGCAATTGCTGGTATGATCTTTGGCTTAATAGATACTCCGGATAAAATTGTTGGGGCAGTACCAAGCTTAGAGCCTACATTCGGAGAAGCAATATTTAATTTAACGAACATAGCTACTGAACAAATGCTATTAGTTATTTTAACTTTCCTTTTTGTAGATTTCTTTGATACTGCTGGAACTTTAGTCGCGGTTGCGAATCAAGCGGGACTAATGAAAGAAAACAAATTGCCTCGTGCAGGTAAAGCTTTATTTGCAGATTCAGCCTCAACAGTTGTAGGGTCAGTTCTTGGAACGTCAACGACAACTTCTTATATTGAATCATCAGCAGGGGTAGCAGCAGGAGGAAGAACAGGTTTCGCATCTATTGTTACTGGAGGATTTTTCTTACTTGCGTTATTCTTTTCTCCACTATTAAATGTTGTAACAGCTGAGGTAACTGCGCCTGCATTAATTATTGTTGGTATTTTAATGGTTTCTTCTTTAGGAAAAATTGCTTGGGATCAATTTGAAATTGCTGTACCAGCATTTTTAACACTTGTAGCGATGCCGTTAACATACAGTATCGCAACGGGTATCGCAGTTGGATTTATTTTTTATCCAATTACGATGATCATAAAGGGTAGAGCGAAGGAAATACATCCAATTATGTACGGGTTATTTATCGTGTTTGTACTTTATTTCGTATTTTTAGTTTAATAGTCTCATATTATAGATGCAGATTATCTAATCAGCAAAATGATGTATGATGTAATCCTCACCGTATTATAGAGAAAGCCTGTTTTCACATAATTGTTGATCTACGTATTAAGAAATAAACACGTACACAACAAGAAAATGTTTATGTGAATACGGTATTTGATAAGAAGTCCGACCTTCCGTTATATATTGTATATTAGGAATGCTTGCCTAACAGTGATACAATATACAATGGATACAAGGTCGGACTTTTTGTTGATCACTTAGGTGTAAGTAGAAATTAATAATCTCATAGATTTTAAATTTCTCCGTAAAAAGTGTTGACTGTAAATCGTATAGATGATATATTATTATCTGTTGCTGTTAACAACAACATCATGTTAAAAAACATTGAAAAAAAGTTGTTGACACAAACAAACAGAAATGTTATATTAATTAAGTCGCCTCTGAGCGACAGCAACAAAAAATGTTCTTTGAAAACTAAACAAAACAAAAGCGTCAACGTTAATTTTTTTAAAACAAATGAGCAATCAAACTTTATTGGAGAGTTTGATCCTGGCTCAGGACGAACGCTGGCGGC
>NZ_JAXBME010000028.1 GCF_033963835.1 Cytobacillus sp. IB215665 | reverse complement strand
ATAGCTTCATGGTTGTATGTCGTGGGCGTGTGTCCGCTAGGCTCATAGTATTGGAATTTGCCTGTATAGCCCTGTTTCTTAGCAAAATATACTAGACTGCGAATGGTAGCTTGTCCATGGGCTCGCAGTGTTTCCCATGACTTTTGTGACTGTTCACCACCACTGATAATGTCAAACAGTTCAAACCCTTCATCATCTGTAATGTAGCCTAAGTTGGCATAATGGCGAATACCAACAACGATACGTTTCCAATCCTCACCCTGCCCCATTCCAGAAGGGATATATCCGACCTTCTCAGCCATTTCCTTTAGTACCTTGAAAGATACAGGGCGCAATTCCTTTTCAAATGAATCATATAGTTCTTGCTGCCGTTTAATATTTTCTTCCTGGACACGTTTTAAGAGGTTGTTAGTGTTAAGTTTGTTATTCTCGTTAACAAGAACAAATTTAGTACCACCACGGACTACCTGGAGTGGGTTTTTAGCTTGTGTATCTACTGGAATACCTAACTTTTTCAAGTCATCGTTTACCGTTTCAATGATGCCTTTCATCTTCAGTTCGTCATTTACAATTTGATCAAGTTGAAATACGAGTCTATAACGATACCCTTTGCCCTCTTTACCGTGAGAAAAGGTATAAAACATTCCTGCTATTCTACTTTTCAACTTTATAAGAATTTCTTTTGGATGAATTTTCATTTCTGTATCATCAATATCAATAGCAAAACAACTTGCTGATATAAAACGAAACCTATTCTCCTTATCTACTTGAGCATGTGAAAGCATGATACTGTGACCGTTTGAAAATAATTCAAGTATTTCTTGTATGGTAAAAGGCTTACTGAATGACCTTTTTAAGTCATTTGTGATTTTTCCCATTTGCTGGCCTTGAGGTTGCGATTTAAACGGGATATGGTGCACCAATACATGATGCTTCGCTGTTAAAGTTGTATTTTCTCTTTCTGCTAAATGCACTATATCCCCTCACTTTCGCTGATACTTTAAATTAGAACGGTAGATCATCATCAGAAATATCTAGTGTTTGCCCATCATCATTACTATTTGTGTTTTTTGAGTCCAAAAACTCTACACTCTCGGCAACAACTTCAGTGACATATACACGCTTACCATCTTGCCCTTCGTAATTTCTTGTTTGTATACGACCTTCAATTCCTACTAAACTACCTTTCTTGCAATATTGCGTTAAAAGTTCTGCTGTTTTTCTCCATGCTTGGCAATTAATAAAGTCCGTTTCATTCTTGTTATATTTTCTAGTTACTGCTAATGTGAAACTCGCTACTGCTGTTCCATCATTTATATTGCGCAATTCTGGATCTTTCGTTAATCGTCCAATCAATACTGAATTGTTCATCATCTATTCACTCCTTAACTAGCTTTGTTTTTTGCTTTTTCTATCCACGCTTCTAATGTTTTCATGTGTTTAGCAATTTGACCTTTTGTTAATTTGGTAGCATCCTTTATTTTCAAGGCTTCAAGAACAGCTTTTCTATCTTGATTTCTCAAATCAGCGAACTTATCAGCCATTGCTAAAAATTCATTTGTATTGTCTGTACTAGCTTCTTCACGGACATAATTTTCAGCTCGTTCCTGAAATGCGTCTGGATCATCTTTGTCGGTTGCTATGTTGAATTGTTTTAAAAGGAAGAATTTTTCGCCGTACGTAAGGCTTTTTCCCACAGCCTTTGAATTGTCCCCTGTGTCTAATCCCATTGAAAAGAATGGAATCTGTATCCTATCTTCTGGATTATCAGCATTGACCCAAGTCATTCTTAAATCTAATGAGATTTCATAGGTAATGACCGCCTTGCCCTTGTTTGTTGTGGTTTCTCGTTCTACCAGGCGTTTATCAACAATTTCTGTAATAAGTAACACGCCTAACTCATCTAGTTTTTGACGTATAGCACCTAATACTTGAGATGAACTAACGTAGTTAAATTGATGACCAGTAGCTTCTTTTTTGAGGTATGTGACGGATTTTCGTACTTCAACCAACTTTTGATGCAGGTTTAGATTTGATCTTTCTTTTAGTTGTTGTCCCATTTGTCCCCTTCCCTTCCGTTTCAGTTAATAGTTCTTCATTTGTCCAACCGTACGCGAGGCGACTAGTCAAGGTGTTATGCTTAATCCCACTGATTTGTGCCCATTCAGCTAATGTTTTTGTAGCTCCTTTAATTTCAATCTTTCTAACATTTCTCTTATTATTATTTTGAGTTTTTCTATCTACCCATCGACAATTTTCAGGAGAATAATTACCGTCATTGTCTATTCTGTCTATCGACAAACCTTCTTTGTAACCGTTAGATAAGGACCAATCTCTAAAGGCTTCAAAATCATGCCTCCATACCTCGGAGACTTCAATTCCTCTGCCCCCGTAATGTTCATAGCCTCTCGTTGTTTCTAGGTAACATCGTCTTCTCATAGCCAACCACACATTGTATAATTTCCTCGGCTCGCAGTTATGAACCGATTTCAATTTATGGAGCTTTTCTTTTCTATGACAACCACAACTAATGGATTTTCCTCTTTTTAAATTGTTTTCATTAACATCTTTTTCGTTACCACAATCACATTTACAGTGCCACATTTTGTATTTTGGGTGGTTAACTCGTTCGATGAGTACCCATCTACCAAATCGATGCCCCTCCAAACTCATTCCACCTCCACGCTAAACTTGGTATCTGCTTGTTTAATAGAAATTCCCTCAACTTTTTGTCCTAATTCATCAACAACAACCCTCTTACCATTTATATCTACGATTTTAAGAGATTTTTTCCACTCTCCCCACATTAATGTTGGCTTGATATAATCGTTCAAATTTGAAGCTTGTACGTGCTTTAAAAGGGTATCTTCATTAACTTTGTCAATTTGCTCACTAGAACTACGAGCCTTTGTTTTGCCGTAAGGTGTACTAATAGTTTTAGCTTTTGGATTTTCAGCTAATTGGTTCGCATGATACTTAGAAATATGAGTTTCGAAAAATTGGAGACTATTATTTATGTCTCGTAACTCCTTTTCTTCCCATTGGTCAATTCTTTCCCGTTCAGCATCTGCTAGTTTAGTAATTTTTCTTTGCTGCGCTTTTAATGCTGAGATTTTTCTAAAAGCCCAGTTAAGGCTATCTATATCAGTAATTGAAAAGCCTTGTTTTTGTTCTTCAATATTTTCAAGCTCTTCTTCATGAAGTGCGTTCATAAGGTAATCCTCCTTTTATACTTTCTGACAATGATTCTTGCTCAATAAGAAATTACAACCGCAAGCACATGCGAATTGCATACGGTCATTCCCTTTTCTTTTATTGCTAAACAGGGTGAATTTACATGATGGACAATACGCTTTAAACATTTCTCCAAGATTTATCATTCTTTATTCACTCCCTAATTTATAAAAAGTTGGAAACACAACTATCATTGTGGTTACTAAGCTTCGGTTTCTTCTATTTCTCCTTCCAGTTTAGAACCGCACATAGGGCAATAATTAGGAATTTGTGTACTTTGACTTGTAAATCCATATCCAAACCTTTCACAATCTCCATTGAATATCCAATGACACCCCATGCATTCTAGTATTGTAAAAGATGTCAACCTATCTTCTTCATCAATTTCATCGTCTTGAATAACTACCTCTAGTTCTTTTTGGAACTTAACTTTTACAGTCGTTTCTTCTGCTTTTTCAGCTAGTCCATGCAAAAACATAAAATCATCTAAATTTAAGTGAACTTTATCAGTTACGCCTACACCTTGATCTTTTGCTGAGTTAACAGCCACACTCATGATTTCATCTAATCGTGTTTCATTTTCCATTTTTCACCCTCCAAATTAACTGAATTGCTATTAAGTCTCCTAAATTAAACAGCTACTTTTTCTGCAAGTTCTTCTTTTAGTATTTCAGCAAATATAGGTGCAACAACTTCACAGAAAGCTTCTGCTTGTCTATCAGTTGAATAGGTTAATATATCTTCATGCCAAAACTCGTCTCCAAATTCCTTTCTTCTTGCTGTATCAGGTAATTCGTGATAAAAAATTGAAGCAAATGCATCGCCAGTGATCTCACCATGACAGCTTTGTATACTATCAAGTTCATCCCATAATTCTCTTGCTTCCTCTGGTGACAGTTCGTTCATCACATATGGTGTGCTACTTCCATTTTCTCTGCGATTTTGAAGGATGCGTTCTTTCATGTTGTTTACAGTCTTTTCAACATCTACAAGATTAGTTTTGTTACTATCATGAATTTTTTTGTATAAATAATGAGTATCTTTACTAAATACACCTATTAAAAATGACTTGAAGCAATTCCCAAACGAACCCCAACGATAAGAAAAATCACCACAATCTGTTTGAGCATTAAATACGCCATCATTACTAATTGAAATTATCGCCCATTGGCAACTCCAGTTGTCTAGCCTAATATCATAACGTTCCATTACTGATTTTGATAATTTATAATCAGACATTACATTCCCTCCTAATCGACTCCATGCTTATTAAGTCGATTAATTATTATTTGATAAACTGTTGAGTCGTTTTTGGTAAATTCAAAACAAGTGCTACAGGTGCACTATGTCGTCTTGATAGTGTAATTCCTTTTCTTTTCTGAATTAAATGATCTATGAGTTCTTCCATGCTCTCTTTTTTATCAAAATCGTAAACGTTAAACGTTCGATCATGTGGACCGCACATGCCTTTATCAGTATCAATGATTGTGTATTCAATACCTTCTGCTACTTCATGTGATGTAGCCACAATGTAATTTTCTTTTTTTGCTTGTACTGTGAACGTGTCAGGATTATTTTCTAAAAAGTAAACTTTATCTCCGACATTTAATTTGGTTAGCGATTCAATCATTTGTACTCTCCTTTCGCTAATCGACTGCGTTACTCTTGAGTTTCATATAATCTATCCAGCAAATTTTGTTCTCCATATTTCTTGAAGTTGTACAATTTCATCGTGATACTCTTTATCTGACGATATTTCTATTACCTTAATTAATGCAGTTTCTTTTGGATGAAAATGTAATGGAGAAGGCTCTATATCTCTGTAACGAATATTTTCAACCATAGCTTTGCTATTAACCTTTGAAACTTGAATAACGTTATCTCTCTTGTTGTAATAGAAAGCAAATTTTGCAGGGAAACTCACCATTTCATTTAGCTTGTAAAACCAATCTATCGAACCGAATTTCATAATGTACCCCCACCTTTTTTAGTAACCACAATACAAATTATGTTTAATTAGCTATTCTTCGCATTTTGACAACGTAGGTATAAGCCTCAACAACCCCACTATATTCATGCTTTTTGTTGGCTCTTTTTGGACTAAATGATAATTGCCATTCTTTCTTGTGATTTGATGTTTTGGCAATTGGAGCTATACATTCCCATCCGTTACGTTCTTTTTCTTGGATTGCCTTCACTAATTCTAGTTTTCTATGACGACGAATAGTTAACTCGGTAAACGCATTGCCATTCCAATTGTTCCTCATAAGCTTTTAATCCAATCAGCTTCATTTTCACTTTGCACGAGCAAGCCCCAACGCTTACAATATTGGTTTTGTGCCTTAATTTGCTCTTTTGAAATGCCAGTTTCATATATTGTGATAACTTGAAGGTCTTCGCGATCAATTGTTAACCCATTGTGTGCAGCCACATGTCTAGGATTCACGATTAACACTCCTTTCGCTAGAAAAGCCTTCAGGGTATCTAGCTTTCAATTTGTTCACATTCATTGTCGCTATATCTTCAAGGGAGAAATTTATCAATCTAGCAAGTTGCGAAATGTACCACAGTTGATCTCCAAGCTCTTTAGCAAGTTCATGTCTATTTAATTCATGATCATGGAAAACAATTTTCTTGATCATATCTAACGCCTCTCCTGCTTCGCCTGCTGCTCCCATACTGTAGTTACACATTGCTTGTGGACCATTTAGTTCTTCATTTGCAGTTCTTGAAGCAAGATCTTGATATTCGTTAAAGCCAAGTTGTTTTTTAAGTCTCAGATTCTCTTTCATTTGGTATTGCAGCGCATCCACTAATTCTTCCATCGCCATCATGTTCCAGTCGTACTTATCTGGACAATCCTCAAGAGTATGTCCGTACTTTTCAATGCCTTTTGCTTCTTGTTGATCTAGCAGTTTATTTATTTTTGCTTTTATTTTCCTCACACTGTCAGCTCCTTTAAAAAAGTGAGTAGTATTTAATGCCGTTTAGTTGAAATGATTTTTCATGTGGGAAGATATTGCAATCTCTTGTTGTGGTTTGTATGTTCAAGTTGTTTTCTTCTACTAATCTCGTAAAAACATCTTGATCAAGATGAACCCTTGAATCCTCATATATGTTGAAGATGCCTAGCTTTTTTGCTGTTATAACAGCCTTAGAATGTTCTTCCAATGTGTGGATATTCACGCTACCCCTCCACTAAGTCAAAGTCATAGTGCTCCATTATGTACTTCGCTAAGTTGCATTTAAGGATTAAATTACCGTTGTTCGGATCTAGCCACACTCTTTCACCTGAGAAGATTTCTTCATCGTAAATGTCTCTTTTGGGTTGTTCTTCAAGTTGTGGGTAGCCTGTTCGTTCGGTTCTTGTTATTGATGGATGTTGCATTGTTTGACCTCCTTATAACGTAATCAATGTTCTAAAAGAACACACAAACCGCTAAAAAATGCCAGGTATTAACTCCCCGACCGTTGTATCTAAAGCATCAGCTATATCCAAAAGTAGATACAGACTAGCGTTCTTCTGACCGTTTTCAATTTTACAGATATGACCAACTGAAACCCCTACAATTTCAGCAAGTTGCTGTTGTGTTAAATCCTTTTTTTTTCGAAAAATCGCTATTTCATTTCTCAATTAAAAGGCCTCCTGTTCTATCGTGTTCTTTAAGAACATTTTAATATACCTATCCATGTTCTGCAAGTGATTATATAAAATTATTTTATTTTTAAGTTAAATGTGTTCTAAAAGTACAACTTTTCTGATACACTATTGTTATTAATTGAGCATTCAGGAGGAATGTATTGTGTTAAGTGGTGATAGAATAAGAAAACTTCGTAATGCCCGTGGGTATTCATTACGTGATATGGCTGTAATATTAGAGATGACGCCATCACACATTTCAAAAATAGAAAGAAATGAACGTGGCACTTCAGTAGAAATGCTAGATGTTATTTCAAAACATTTTAAAGTGACAGTTGACTATTTGATGGGAAAAGTTGATGACCCTCAATTAACAGTTGAAACAAAAATCAAAATTGAAGAAGAAACGAAAGAATTGTATGACATATTAGAAAAACTTCCCCCAGAACGAAGAAAAGAAATAATGGATAAAGTCTTAACTTATGTAAAAATAGAGCACCCTGATCTATAAACTCGCTGAGGCTACCTCAAAACGGCAGCTTCAGCTTCTTTTATTTCTTTGACTAATTCAATTGCTTTGCTGTTATCTTTGTGGCTATCCGTCACAATTGCTGCTATATATTTCATTGTTTCAATGTTTATTACTTCGTTATTTTGTCCCATAGAATATTACCCCTTTTATATTTTTATTTTCTGCTTTTAAATATAGAATCTGTCGAACCTATACAATCCTCAAATGCAGTATGCCGCCACTTATCTTGATCCATTAATTCAAACGCTTTAGCTGAGATTTCGTCTAACTCTGTATCTATTTTTTTATTTGGGAATTTAATAACCTTTGCGCTTTTTTTGTTCATGTCTTGAAGTGACATTGCCATGTGAAGCAACTCCTCTTGTTATTTTTTTATAATATTTGCCATTTTCTTGCACTAATCAGATTTTGGCAAATCTCCCAAAAACACGGAAAGACGCAACCCTTTTAAAGGCTACGTCTTTCTTTATAACGAATTTTTGATATTAGGTTTTAATCTCCTGGGACTGGTTCATCTGCCGAGCCGCCACTAAAGTGAACAATTTCAATTTTAGGATTTTTTATTAATAAATTTGCAGTTTTATCACTTTCGTCCGCTGATGTACTTGTTGGACTTAGAAGTAATGAGAATCCAATAGTCGCTATTAATGCTGTTTTTTTAAACACCTCGTCCACCTACCTTTTTAGTATCGTAATAACCGTTAATTGCTATTTCTCTTTCTCCTAGTTTAAGAAGTTGGTCTCTTGGGAGGATTCCGTATAAACGGTCTCCTCTTTCGTTGATATACGTAATTAATGATTCCCAAAAATATGTTACATCGTTTGTAGCTAACCCTTTTATATACTCACGCAAAGGATTCTTTCCTTTTGAAATATCTAAATCATTAAGGATTTTTAAACCGTCTGTTTGCTTATTGTTTAAAATTAGCCACAAAGCTTTATTTTGTTGATGTTTAATTGTATCAAACGAAATATCAATACCGTGAAATATTTTGATAAAATCAATTTTCTCAAGGATAGTCATGGCGATATCATGTTCCTCAATTTCTAGATAAATGTCCACGCTCTTTTGTAAATACTCAATTGCTTTGTTAGAGCTTGTTTTATCATGAAAATATGATAATCCAATTGTTAAATTAGCGTATGCAACAAACCTTCTACCAACAGGATTCTCTTTTGACTCAATAGCAAGAGTTCTCGCTTTTTCGAAATCACAGATATTATGTAAATATACAGCCTGTAATCGTTGATTAAGTCTCATTCCAAAAGAGAACCTTAGGTAGTTAGTTTCTAATTCCTCAATCGAAACCCTCACTTCTGTAACAGCATCTAAAATTTTATGATACTTCCCAGAATCGTGGTAATAAAGCATTATTAACAAAGATCTAAATGTTTTCATTTCATCGGTCTTTGGTTTACATTTTATTATTTCTTCATACCACTCTTCTAAAGCAATGTTATTTCTTTTCCTTTTTAACCTTAAGGAGTAAAGTTCGGCAAATTCATCTAACTTATTCTCCCAATTAGCTAGTTTAAAAGCTTTATCGCACAACATTTGGGATTCATCAAGTTGATTATGTGTATCAGAATATTCCATTGCGCATTTGATATTTTTAGGTTGTCTTATCCCTTGAATATAGATTAACATCAATTCTTTTTCTTTGGAAGGTTCTGTTAGAACACATATACGCCTGACTATGCGTAATATTTTCTCAAAACTACTCTCCCCTCCATTTTTCAACTTTGAAAATATCGAGCTATCAACATTACAAAAATCAGCTATATCTTGTTTCACTAAATTATATTTTTCGATTGTTTCGTTGAGCACTTCTCCAAATCTATTGATGTTAGGTTTTGTTTTTGTATTAGAGGTCAATGTGCGTCCCCCCCCCCTTAAAATATAAAAAGCTAATCCTATGCCTACTCGCAAAAGGATTAGCTCTATATCCACCTCAAAAATAATGGAAAAACCGTCCAATTTTTGATAGTATAATAGAGTATCCTATCCTTTAGCGAGCGTAGGATACACCCCCTCACCTTTTCGTCGTGGTTAAGGTGAGGGATTATTTTTTTATGAACATTCCGACTTTTATACTTATTAATCTACTAATTTTTTTCAGTTTATGCAATATATGTTTTGAAATTTAGGCACGTTAATCGTGACTAATGCCTTATCTTACTCTATTAAAATTTAGACACCTAGATACGAAGGACGGTATCACGCATGAACGGCATTCATTGTAGACTAAATGAGATTCTTGAAGAATTAGATTTGTCATTATATCGAATTGCACTCGATAGTGGTATTCGAAAAAGTACAATCTCTGATCTAGTCAACAATCGAATGAAAGGCATTCGTATGAGCACCCTGTTTGAACTCATTCAGACACTTAATCAATTTGCAACCGAAAAAGGTATTGATAAAAAATACGACGTTGGCGATCTATTTTACTACGAAGAGCAAGATATAGATAGCTAATTTTTTTACTCAAAGAATCGAACGTCTGTTCTTATTCTAACACTTACCTTGTTCGTTTTCTAGCAAAAAATACAAATTTTGTTATACTTTCATCATACCACCTGTAAATAAATTTACAAATTATTTTTTGTGCGAATTTGGAATATTAATACAGCGCTAGATTCCCATTCAATTAACTTGCTATAATCCCTTTATTTCACAATTGATTAGTTTGAAATTATGCTAGCATATTTACTTGCAAAAAATCTTTGGGCATGAGACGTGATTCTGCACGCCCTACACCCTAAATGCTCCCAAATACTCTCGTTTTCGTAATAAAAAATGAATATACTTATATTTTGGGTTTCGTTGTTGAAACCTTGCTATACCAATGTTTGTAGGCTTAAAAAAGTTTGAAGGGCACGCAACTTAAGTGCTTACATAGAGCTTAACATCTTTAAACATCTTTGGGGAGGACTAAAATTTTAGTCCCCATAGGGGTATACTATGGGCTTAATCCTAGGCTCATAAGTTGTAGGACATGGGGATACCGCACAAAAAAGCCATTGGCACTAGGCTCACGGCTTCTTTGGTTCAAAACTCGTCACGGTAGGTTATGTTCTATTACATAATGGTTATCTATCAAAATAGCATTGTCATTTTTTAATCTATCGTGCTATGATTATTAAAAGAGAAAAAATTTTACATAAAAAAAAACAAAAATAAAAGCCTGCCCCTACAGCGACCAAACTTTAGGGCAGACCATCATCATTTATATCTAAATTGTATCTAAGTTTAGGCATTTTTGCAACAGGAAAACTATGCTTTTTCATGTTTTCTTTTGTCATATCATGCAAATTTAGGTTATTAAATTTATAGATGGCTAACGGCAGGCTTTTCCAAATGAAGGGAGAGTCTTTTTTGTATGGAAAATAATAGACTGGAAATAATGTGGGGCACACCAATACTTGATGAAGGTTTTACAGCAATACCAAATTTAATAATACGCAGCTATAGAAAATTAGGAATAACCCATGCAGAGTATGGATTTATTTCAATACTTCTCACATACAAACATGATGCACGAGATCCTTATCCTAGCCAAGATACAATTTGTGATCATTTAGGTGTAAAACGTCATGCTATTACTAAAATGATTAATTCTCTGTTGGATAAAAAACTAATTGAAGTTGGGCAAAGGTTTAATGACAAAGGAGAATTCCAAAGTAACATTTATAACTTTAAACCATTGGTTGATAAGTGTTTACAGTTGGTTGGAGAAAGTAGATTGCCTGATCCAAAGCCAAAAGAACGAATTGCATGGAGAAAAAATCAACCGTGTGAACCTCAAGTTAACACGGACCGTGTAAACCAAAAGTTAACACGGTCGTGTAAACCTCAAGTTAACACTAAAAAGAAAATATCTAAAAATAAAAATCTTATTAAAAATAAAAATCTATCTATCAGTGAACAGATCTATGAATTAGATGTACCCTCCCCTATCAAGAATGTACTAAACCGAAATACCGATAGATTGATAGATGATTCTATAAATGTGATTAAAATTGAGGAACATTATAAAGCCAACATAGATCGTTGTAACGAATACATATATGCTGATGCTCTTGAATTTTCACTAGAAAAAACACCTGGTAAGATAAAGAACATAAAAGCTAGGTTGAATAATGCAGTTAAAAAGCGTATTGAATTACAAAATGTATCTCAGCAAAAATCTGTAAGTGCTCCAATTAGAAAAGAGATTGTTCCAGATTGGCATGGAATAGAGCAGCAAAATGATATGAATGATAGCTTTACTGATGAAGATATTAACCTTTTGAAAAAACTTGCTGATAAAGGGAATAAAGATGCTATTAATAAATTGGAAGATATATTCAGACAATAATTTTAAAAAAAGGAGTGAACTACATGCCACACAGGATAACACTTTCTGCTAAAGCCACTAGTGAACTAAGGAAAATAAAAAAAAATTCATATGCTTTTGATATACAAGATTGTGGGGCTCCTTTTTCCCCTAGTTCTTTGCCTGTAAGTGAATGTATTGAATACACGGTTTTCATAAATAAAGAACAATTGAAAAAACTAATGATTGATAAAGAGGAGTTTCGTAATCACAATTTGTTTATTGAAGGCGAACCTACTTTAAACATACCTATGGACTTGTGTCCTGGGGAAATAGGTGTAATATGTACAGAGATTCATATAGTAGAGCCACATAAAGGTAAACATATCGATGTTCCAAAAGAAACTCAAGGTTTTTGTGTTTTAAGCGAAATTACTATTTCAGATTCTTTTCGAAACAGTAACCCACAAGAACGAAAATTATTAGAAAGGTTTGACTATATAGATAAACATGGAACAATAGATGAGCCGATTGTAATAAATAAAGAAACAAAATCTCTTGAAGATGGATATACTCGTTATCTTGCTGCCAAAGAAAGAAAGATAAAAAAAGTTCCTGTGAAATATAGCTAATATTCTAGAAGGAAATATAAAATTAATAGCGAATAAATAAAAGAAGAAGCGAAGAATTGAATATTAGAATATTTAAAACAACGTTTATTCGATAAATTGGAGGTGAGGAAATGGCTGTAACAATAACGATGGGTATACAAAAAGGTGGATCTGGGAAGTCAACAACAACGGGGATTCTAGCACATTTGTTAAGCAAAGATTTTAAAGTTTTAGCAATAGATATGGACTCGCAAGGTAACTTAACTGAGCTACTAACACAAATCCCATCGAATGAATTTGTGGGTAGATCTATACTTGAAGCTATGCAAAAAAATACAACGTCTAATTTTATATTTGAAGTAAATGACAACCTAGATATATTGCCAGCGAATAATTTCTTGGCCACATTTCCTAGATGGATTTATACTGGACAAACTTATTTAGGGGAAAGTCAACCTTACAAGGGGAACCCTAGTCTAATCTTAGATAAACTTCTTGACGAGGTAAGAGATCACTATGATTTTATAGTTGTAGATACAGCTCCATCATTATCTGAGCAAACAACAAATGCACTATGTGCTTCTGAGTATGTTGTAGTTATGTATGAGTGCTCTAACTGGTGTTATTCAGCAATACCTAATTTCATGGACTCAGTTGATGCAGCGAATCAAATTGGAAACAGGAATACTAGTGTACTAGGAATATTGCGAACTATGAATGATGTCCGTCGATCAGATGCTAAAGCATTTAATGAATTGATTGCAGAGGACTACCCTGAATTAGTTTTTAACACAATTATTACTCGTAAAGCTCAAACAGGTCGCTTATCTGTTCACGGATTTGAGGACAACAAAGAATTAAGTCAAGCTTTAATACAATATCAAGAATTTTATAAGGAGTTGATTGAACGTGTCAAAAATAGATGAAATCAAAGAAAAAAAACGTCAACAAAGAACAATTACACCTTCAATGGTTTTGAGCAAAAGTGTAGAAGGAAACCAAGAAGAAAACAACGTAGAAATAAAAGAAGAAACGAAGATTGAAAGGAAGAGAGTTTCCTTCGACTTAAGAACTGATTTACACAAAAAAGTGAAAATGAAAGCTCTATTAGAAGAAAGAAATATTTATTTAATTATAGAAGACGCACTTGAAAAATATTTAACCGATAACAATAATAACCAATAACTTATCTTAGGAGGTTTGTTATGACTCACAGTAATGTGAAAAGGCTATCACCGAAAACAAAAGTGTTAAGAGAGCTATATTTAAAATCAGGAAATCAATGCGCTTTTCCTGGATGTACACAATTGTTGATAGATAAAGATGGAAATTTTATTGGTCAAGTGTGTCATATTGAAGCAGCTATGCCAGGTGGACCGAGATTCAATCCCAAGCAAACAGACGAAGAGAGAAGAGCTTATTCTAACTTGATGTTACTTTGTTATGAACATCATATAGTCACTGATGATGTTAAAAAATATTCAGTTTCGGTTTTAAAAAACATGAAGAAAAAACATGAAAAAAAATATACAGATATTGTATCAAAGATTCAAGAATCAATCAGTGATATAACTGAATCACAATATTCTACATTAGCCAAAAACTGTAAAGGAATTAATAAGGAATTAGACTGGGGGCATAACCAGAAAGAATTATATGAAATAACTAAAGATGTTAACGAATGGGCTAGTGAGTTGGCAAAACTTCCATATGATACACGGCGTGTCTTTCAAATTATGTTACACCGATCTAGTGCCACTGGAACAGGGCCAGTAATTTTGGCAAGCGAATTGAGAAGTGTGGTCAGTGATCCAAGCCAGATTAGAGACCACTATGAAATATTAGTCAGATATGGTTTTGTCTCAGAAATGGATTATGACTATAATTTGGAGGCTGAGGTTGTTCCCATTGAATCATGTGATAATGGATGGGATTTCTGGGGAGATTTAAAGGAGTATTGCAACATTACCGAATTTACTCTTGAAGATTTTATTATGGATATTAATTTCGAAGGATTAGATGGTTAACATAAAATTTTTATATAATGATTTGTGTGTTAAAAGCATCTGTAAAAGAAGTAATAAACGTTGGAAGAAACGAAGGTGTGAAGGTAGAAAGAAATATTAATTTAATCATTGAAGCAGCACTTGAAAAATATTTAGATGAAAATTAACAATCTTATTTCACATAAATTGGAGGTGTAATGTTGACACACGAAGTTCCTAAAAGATTATCGCCCAAGAAAGAAGTGTTAAGAGAACTTTATTTAAAATCAGGAAATCAATGTGCTTTTCCTGGTTGTACAGAATTCATAATGGATATGGATGGAGAAATTATTGGTCAAATATGTCATATTGAAGCAGCTATGCCAGGAGGTCAGAGGTTTAATACCAGTCAAGAAAATGAGGATAGAAGAGATTTTCCCAATTTGATATTACTTTGCCCCAAACATCACAAGATTACTGATAATGTTGATAAATATTCTGTCCAGGATCTAAAAGATATGAAGAAAGAACATGAACAGAAATTTTCTGACATCGTATCCAAACTACAAAATTCCATCAAGGATCATACTGTGTTACAAAATTATAGTTATACAGAGTGTTGTAAAAAACTAAGTGATCAACTTGGTTTTGGCCATAGTGAAGAACAACTAAAAGAAGATTCTAAGGTACTTAATAAACTTGTTGATCAATTAAGAAAGCTCGCTCCAGATAGCTTAAATTTGTTTGCTATAATGATTCAACGTTCTGATCCCATGCCTAATAGTCTAGATTATTGTGGTGAGGTCATTATAAAAGAAATTACTCAAGCTACAGGTGAAAGTTTTAATGTAATCGCTGATCATTGTGTTTTATTAGAAAAATACGGTTTAACTACTTCAATAGATTGGGATGAAGATGTACGTACACACGTGCTTAGGATCAAAACCATCCACGGTGTTTGGGATTTTTGGAACGACCTAACAAAATATTGCAAAATGACTGATATCCCCTTAGAAGAATTCGTTGTTAATTTGAATTTTGCGAAATTGGATTAAATATAAAGAAGAAATAAACGTTGAAACATTAGTTTATTTCTTCTTTTGTTTATTCGTTTATATATTCTTGTTTTGTTCTAGCAAGAACATAGAAGCTTTCAATTTTTTGACCTCTTATCAAACCCTTGTTTAATCATGTTTTAAATAGTAGGAATAATTTTCAGCCTTGATAAATATGATTTATTAAGATCAAATTTTACGAAAGGCTGTGAAAAGTTATGAAATACTCTGATGATGAGTTTAAACTAATGAAAGATGCTTTGGATTTATCTAAAGGAGAAGTTGTGAAAACAGCTATTTGGTTACAACAAACGAGGTTACCACATCATACACTTGGCTCTGTAACTAGAACTTTGTATCGCATTAGAAAAGATAATTCTCCAAAAGGTGATAATAAAGTTGTTCACCCAGTGTGATGATGAGAAGAAAAGAATAAACGTTTATTCCTTTGTTTCTTCTCTTTAAAATATCCATGCCATCAATATCAGGATGCCAATTGCTTTTATGGCGTCCTTTTCTTCTTTTGAAAAGAACGAATCCACTACTTCATAAGAATTTGTGCCCTTCACTTTCCGCACCTTAAACGACCGTGACTTTAATTCCTCCTCCTTCGCTTCGGAATGTTCTTGTTCCGGGAGAAACCTTCCTAACTCGTCTCTTGTCCGTTCGCTCGATCTTCGTTTCCGTTTCGGTTGTTCGTTCAACAGTTTTGTTAATACGGCTTTCTCTTCGCTCGTCAACATAGACGTCCTCACTCCTCTTCTCTTCTTTTTTTAGCTCCCTCTCCATCCACAACTGGCTAAAATCCTGTTCCCACATGGGGGAGGGAGGAGGGACGTCTGATTTCATGTGCTGCTTAATGATGTCTTGAAATGGTTCTGAAAAAGTTGAAGTGAATAAAGCAAGCCTAATTATTTGGTTACGGTCAAGGTCTGTAGCCTGAAAAAGCGCATCTACATAACTACGAAACGTATCGTCATATCTAACGGTTGGTCTATACATCAGACGTCCTCCTTTTCATTGATAGACGTCCCTCCCTTTTTAAACGGACGTCCTTCCTCTCAGGTTGATTTATAGCCTTTTCTAGTGTCATTGCATTACCTCCTTAATTCAGACGTCTTGTAAGCGTCTTAGTAAAGTCTATTTAGCACGGCTTGTCCACTATGCATGAAATATCAACCGATTAGGGTTTAAATTTCGGAAAAACTGTCAAGCCTGTGAAAAGGAGGTGTTTAAGGATGTTTAAGCCTAAAACGAAATTAGGAAAGTGGTTAGATAAAAGGGGAATAAGTAATACTTGGTTGCAAAAAAATAGTGGGTTAGGAAAGAGTACGATAACGGATCTGACTTTCAGGGGAAAACATTCGCCTACACAAAGAACTATGAGCAAGGTTCTAAAGGCACTTAGGAAAATTGATCCTAACGTTAAATCAAATGATTTTTGGGATATGTAATAAAGGACTGTATTTTAACTACAGCCCTTTACTTTTTTCCTAGCTAATTACGAAAAAGCTCTAAATATGACTTGGGAAAGCACGTGCAAAAAAATCCACGACATGCTAAACGCAAACCCTTCTGAAGTCTTTTCAAACTTCATAGAAATCCCCCCTTTTTTTCTAGCTACTACATAACATCAAATGAGCTACTGTTTTCTTTTAAAAAAAGTTTTAAAAAATAGAAATGATCATTTCTTGCAATACACTGTACCTTCTGTTTTGCGATATTATAAGAGTCTAGGGGGAATTTTTTTGTTTTTCAAAAGCTCTCAGACGAAATTATCTTTTTTTCTTGTGTGTTATGTATAGATAAATGCAAAAAAAGAACCTCTACTCCGAAGAGTAGAGGCTATAGTTATGCTAATGCCATGTAAATTAAGTTATGTACTCCCTAACCTTTTGGTGCAGCTAGGGAGTTCGTGATAGTCAATCGTGGTGTATTTTATATTATGCAATTACTTATTGAGTGTATTCACTAAATTAAAGAACCTATACAACATTATTGTCTGCTGCGCTCTTGTACAAGGCTCATTCAATCGTTCACCATTTGAAATGCCGTTTTCTTTCGCCCATTCCAAAGCTTTTGCAAGTTCATGAGCGTAATCATCTTTCTGCTCAAATGGAGCAACATACCCATGTCCAATGTGAGAGCAAAACGCTTTAACAACTGATTCAGCGTAATCTTTCCAGTCGTTTAATAACTGCTGCACATCATCCTTTTTAGAATCTGCAAAGCCGTATTCGACAATTGTTGTATTAACTGATCCTGTTTCACGGTGCATGTAGTAATAATCTTTCTTTCGATCATATGGTAATGTTCGTGTGAATACTCGTCTTAAATTTTGCCCTACTTTATTAATTGCATCTGCAAGCATAACAGCTAATTTATCATTAGCATATATTGAGTGAATTGTTTCTACACCGTCACCGCCTCCAGCGTTAATGTGGTTAGAAATACAATACTCAGCTCCACTATCACGAACAATTTTAGTTCGCTTTGATGAATCTAAGTAAACATCTTTATCCCTCGTTAAAGTAACTGGAACACCTAATTGTTTAAACCTTTCATATTGGTACAGTGAGATTTTTAACACCAGGTCTTTTTCTTTCCAATATTGATTAGATCCTCCTCCTGAATCTTTACCGCCATGACCAGGATCAATTATAAGAATCGGTTTCATTATTTATCACCTCTAAAGCCTTTATGTTTAGTTGTTGGATTATTAATAATCCCTAACAAAACTAATATCCCAAGAATCGCATCAACGTAAGTGTTGTAGTGCTCAGGTGTGATTTGCAAACCCAAATCTTGAATAATCATTAATCCCAATGCTGCAACTGCCACCCATAAACCGTAATTTTTATATCTATTCATTTTAAATTCCTCCTTGTATTAGTAATCCTAAAACAGCCATTATGATAGCTCCGATGATCAACCTAATAATCCACGTTGTATTATTTTTAATAGAAGATAAGGTTTCTTTAATATCCTTAATGTTTGACTCTGCTACTGCTAACCGTTGCTCAACCTTATTCATTCTTTTTTCCATACTTGCTAATCGTTGCTCCATCATTTGACCTCCCTTTAAATAGTTTAGAACAATATAAAAAGCCCTATGGTTGGGCTTAATCGACACAATGGGTATTTTGTTTACTATCGTTTTATTTCTGCATCAATTTGATTAAGCTCTTGTTTGAGCTTAGTTATTAAAGTTGGTTGAGCATTTCCGAATGTTGCTTCAAGCTGAAAGCCCCCAACTTCATAAATTTCTGTTACTTCAGTTAAACGGGCATCCATCGTTACACCCCAATCCTTATTCTGAATTGTAACGATGTCGCCTAAGTCGTAGTCTTTTTCATAAACAAATGGAGAATGTGTGAGTATTTGCCCCTCAAGAAATTGTTCTTGCAAGAATTCCTGAAGCTTCTGCTTTCCACGATCTGACAAGGCTTGTATAACTTCTGATTCTGGTATTGGTTGTTCATTTTCATCAACCTCTGCAACATCACGAGCATCAATAAATGTTTCAATGCGATCAAGGTCTTGCAAGTCCCCTATTTCCACAACACGCCTGTCCACTCCCTCGCCTTGTCCAGCAACATATGCTAAATTGCGATAATTAAACTCACTTTCAGTAAATTGTAATGATTTAAGAGAATCAAAGTCAGGGCTAAATATCACAGGTGGGTTTTCTGTTTGATTGACTGTTAAATCACGTCCCTCATGTACATCAAAGAGCCATTTCTTTTTCTCTAAATCAAGATGTACACTCCAACCGATGCCAGTTGTATATGAAATGGCAGCCAGTTCCTCGGATAAATTTTTGAAACGTGACTGCCATGTTATACTTTGCCCTCTATTCAAATTATCAGCTAACTCAAGCATTGATATATTTCTGTTAGAATCATCAGGGTTAACAACGTTTCTTTCCACATAATGCTTCATCACTGTTTCAGCATCACCGCTTTTATTATCGTACGCTGTATGAATTGGTGGTAGTGTAATTCTTTGGCTAACAATACCTTTCAGCTCTAACCCTCGAATAACCCATGTTTCCGATTGTTTACCATTTTCATCAATTCCAATCTGACGATGCTTGATAATTCCTACCTTATGAATATCTGATCCAAGAAGAATAAGGTTATCTTTTAGTAGTTTGTCAGTGTGCTGTTTGTGACGATTGATGTGTAACTCGAATTCACCTACATTGTGGAATCTTCGAGTGAATATAAGGCTCTCATAATCATCTATTTCAGCTAGTAATTGCATGTCTGAAGTTAGTATTCGTATTGGTTTTATAACCATCACCCCATAAAAAATACGCCCTGTTAGGCGTTTGATTCTTCATTAAGTTGCGCTTCTATTGCTTCTATCATTTCTTCTTCACTAGCAACAAAAGGTAGTTTGTTTTTCATAAAACGAAAATTTCTCTCTTCTCCATCTATAATAGCAACTATTCTACGTGCATGATAATGCTCTTCCACTGCTCTAGTTGACTGTCCTAAAATAGGATTTTTAAACTGTATTTTCGATTCTTTTAATATAATCATTGTAGCACCTCTTCAAATTCTGTAGTTTCTTTTAATTCTTGAACTTCAAATATATATGTTTCACCAAGCCAACTCTCGCCAATCTCACGTTCTACACCCTTGATGTGCCAGTCTTGAACATTATCATCATTACGAGTGCCAATCACTAGAGCCTTGTATGTTCCTGCTTTTTCGCACGTAACTTTTAATTTGTCACCTTCAACTACTCCGAATGCTCTACCAAAGTGCATGTGTGGATTAACCCACACATCGACATTTACGTTTAAGTGTTCGAAGTAATCTGGTAATTGCATTTCGACCGTTTGACCATCTTCCAACGCTTCTATTGTGTACCGATATAAAGTGTCACCTGCTGTTGGTGACTCTACTGCACCATGTCTTATTACATGCGTAGCTTTCTTATTTGGATGTGGATGTGGTATAACAAAGTTCTTTGTACCTGCAACCGAAAAATTACCTGCAACTTCTATTTCTCTAACACCAATCACATTAGAGGGTACACCTATCATACCTACATAATTATTTAAGGACTCTGACTGATTCCCTATCGCAAATGAAAACGAATCTTCGGTATGTGCCTCGTAACCTATAGCTAGTGAAAATCCTTTTACTACTCTCGCCTTAGCCCCAATTGCTACCGAGTAATATTCTTCATTTCTAGCTTCATCACCAATTGCTACTGAGTAATAATGTTTATTGGTAGCACTCTTACCTATTGCTACCGAGTTCTTATTTTCATTGATAGTTTTATCCCCTATTGCTATTCCTGAATCACCTGAATTGTTTGCATCTTTCCCTATTGCTATACCACTACCACTTGTAGTGCTTGCATTATCCCCTAATGCTATGCCATAATTACCCAAACTGGCACTCGCCAAATACCCGATTGCAATGCCATTAGGACTTTGATTGTATGCCTTATAACCCATTGCTATGCCATAGCTATTTACAACGGAAGCCTCTTTCCCTATTGCCACGGCTGCAGTAGAAATATTGTTGGTGTCTTCTCCTATTGCTATGCCATATGAAGCTGAAGCAATTGAATTCTGTCCTAGTGCTACTTTTGAGTCGATAAGCTTATCATTCACTTGTTTAACTGCATTTGGAGTTGCTGCTTTAGTAGTGCTTGTGCTAGTTATTGAATTATCTAACTGAACAATACCTTTTACACTTGTAGTCGCATCTGGTGGATCTGATATATCAAGTTGCTCTTGAGGAACTTTACCAACGGCATTCAATTCGGCAATCCCGTTTGGTTGTCCTATTGATAAAACCAACTCCGACAAAGCTTCATCGTCAAAGTTAGGTAGAATATTACTTCCTGCCCACGGACAAATATCTTCAGTACCTCTTTCATCTGTAACATCATCAGGATTGATGTAGGTCTGACCACCAATAACTTTCACTTGTGCAAGGCTAATTTCATACACTGTTTCATCTTGTTGTAAATCTGGAGGTACAGGATCGGTGGAAGCAACACCCTTTTTTATAAAACTTTTTACATACCTTGCATCTGTATTTTCATCCAATCTAACTACGATTCTATCAATTCTATCCTTGCCTAAAGACTCTGTGTCATGAGCAAGAGGAATAGTTGAATCATTCAAGTAATATCTTCCTTCTACAAAAGATATACCAGACTCAACTTCTGTAATCATGTTCGCACCGTTTGCTAATACTGCTAATTCATTTGCGAAGCCTTTCATAACACCTGTTGTTATTAGTGCGTAGAAAAAATTTGTGAACTGTTGGGCGTTGTATTCTCGATCTGGAAGACCGTTTTCATCTTCAATAGGATCAAAGAAACTATATTTTTCTGCCACAATCACACCCCCAAATATCTGTTTTTGTATTCAATATAAACTTCAGGCTTTCCACCTTCAGTAATAAAATTAATTTTGTTTTCTCCGACCTCTAATTGAAAAAATTCTGAGGCTAAATCCATATATCCATTTGCATTAGTCGTAACTCCATCAGGTGCAATAATTTCTATTGTTTTATTGCCGAATGCTGTATTAATAACTAAAGTGTAATCCTTTGGAATACTCCTATTAATTTGAATAAATTTCCCTGTGGTCTGATTTGTAATTTTAGGGTTAATAGACTCACCACGAAAAGTAATTTTCACAGGAGTAGGGACATGTCCTTCATTGACTAGTACTCTTGAATCACCCCTTGTGGCAAATCGTACAGGAAAACTAAACGGAAAACGAAAACTTGATACAAAGTCCTCTAATTTAATGTTTGTGGGATTGACATCACACCAAAAAGGATCAGGGCAAATTAGATCAACAACAGCAACCTGATAATTATGTGTTCGACTATCTCCGCTAGGGTAAATAGGGACATGCTCGCTCACAGCAACAATTTCCCTTACAATTCGTGAGTTTTCGTATCGCAGGATGCCTTTTCCTAAAGTGGGATTAAAAACACTTGATAAATATTCCCGTTTCTCCGATATATCAGATTCATTTGTTCCTACTATACTGATTTCTATTGGAATAAAACGACTTTCTAGTTCACTATCAATATAGGTTGTGCCGTGTTGAAATGGTGACTTTTGTGTTTGCGTTACACTCTCTACATCGCCCAACCCCTCGATCATGGACAAAACAAAAGGAGCTATATTTTTCAGCTCCACGCTTTGCCCTCTTGAATTTGTAAAAGTTACTGTTTGCACAAAATTATCACCTCAATTCTAACGCTAGGAGTCTTGATGCCTGAAGAGTTTGTCTTTTAATGTTGTTAGGTGTTAATGGTTCAGGGCTGTTTATCGTAATATTTTGTGTGACTCCACCACCTCGACCTAACATATCCATTGTTTCTTTGTTGGTTTTAATACTTGTTCCTCTTGGGAGATTTGCTATTTCAGGCCCTTCTTCACCCACTAGCGCAAGCCCTCCTGGATGAAAATTTGTGCCTTTGGCGTATGCAGGTAACCCATTACCACTACTTGTGTAATTAGTATTTACAGTAATATTTTTGTCTTCTACATCTTCGTCATTCCATCTAGTCAACCAATCCCAAGCGTCTTTTACTACTCCAACAATTCCTTCAAAAACACTTATTAACCCTTCCGCTATTATTATGACTGTGTCAAACGCAGTTTCTATGATGCTAGCAATCAAAGGGAAATGTGGTTCAACGAAATCCCAAAGAGCTTCTAATACTGGAAGTAAAAAATCTTCAAAAATGCCCCACACGATTTCAACAACATCTTTTATAACACCAAATACTGAGTCAAATATTGATTGTATTTGTGGCAACCTATCCGAAACCATTTGATATAACGACTCTAAAATTGGCAGCAAGTTCTCTTTGAAAAATCCCCATAATTTATCGACCACACGCTTGATAGCCTCAAATGCAGTCGAAAAGGTATCTTTAATAGTTGGAATTTTACTTTTTACCCAATCAAACATATCTTTCCAAATCGGAAGAACGTTGTCTTTAATAAACTCCCACAGGACTTCAATTACCTCTTTTATCCGTTCAAAAGCATCTTCAAAGATAGCTTTCACTTCAGGAAAAATACTTTCCACATCTTCGGCTGTCTGCTGAAATATCGGTAAAATGTTATCTTTGAAAAAGTCATGAACAACTGTTATTACTGCATCTATCGCATTAAAAGCATCTTCGAAAAATGCTTGTATGGCAGGTACTTGATCATTTACCCAATCAAGCAAAGATTGAAAGACTGGCATCAACTGAAGCCCTACAGTCATAAATACTTTGGAAAGAGTATCTTTCGCTTTTTCCCATCCTTTTTTAAACTCTTCAGCTTTTTTTAAATCTTCCTCGCTAATGATGCTGGCATTATCTTTCATATTTTTTAGTTCTTCAGCCGTCATATTTAAAACAGGAACTAACTCTTCTCCAGTTGTGGAAAGTAGTGCTGAAGCAATGGCGTTTCTCTGCGTTACATCCTCCATACCTTGTAAGGCTGTAATAGTTTCATTGAATATTTGCTCTTGGCTTTTCAGTTGACCACCTGTGTTAGTTACTTGAATACCAAGCATTCCAAATAGTTCTGCACCTTCCCCAACACCATTGGCTGCATCCATTGCTTTTTCACCTAATGCTGCCAAATCTCCACTAGCCTGTTCTGCTGAATATCCAAAGTTTTTCATAACAAAATCCCACTCTTGAAAACTTTCTGTAGACATCCCCGTCACTTGAGCGAATTTATTTATTTCTGATGCAGCATCTAACGTCTTTCCTACAAGTGTAGTTATTGCAGCTCCTGCTATACCAATTCCTGCTGCCATAGCTCCACCAGCCACTTTTAAAGCTTTTCCTGTTTTCTTACCTGTACTTTCGACCTTACCCATTCCATCATCAGCTTTTTTTAATCCATCTGAAAATCCTTTATCATCGAGTTCGAGGCTATATGAGTATGTAGACATATCAATCGTTGCCACTTAACCATCACTTCCTTTGTAACCTGTGAAGTTTCTCAACCTCGACACATCAGGATCTTTTCGAGAAAGAACTTTCTCTTTTTTGTACATTTCTTGCCCCTCTTTAGTAGAAAGTACATCTATCAACTTAAAATATTTTAATTGACTCAAATACACTCCATAAGGGAGTTTCATAATTTCAAAATGACCTCGCCCACTCTTGGCAACTAGGTAATTAATCATATCCATTCCATCTATTTGATAATCCCCCGATTCATCACTATTAATTAAGAATCGAGGGATTTGGAGTTTGGGTTTGATTCAATTTTCCTAATATGGTTTCCGAATTCTTGAATCACAATAAGCAAGGATTGATGACTAAACTTTTTTATATCTTCTATACGTACATCTTTTGATTCATCAAGTTTTAAAATATCTAATGTTATTGCATGAAGCTTTTCTATCGCCTTTGCAGCATCTTTGATTTTTACCATTTCATTGTGATGATGATGCAATTTCAGTGTTAACTCTGTAGGCACGTCATAAGGTATCTTATAATCCTCTCCATAAAGCCCTTTAAATACCAAAGGTTCGCCATACAGTACGCTAAAATCTACAACATTACTCATTTATCTTCACACTCCTATTCAAACGTTTCTATGATTTCAATGTAATTTTTATTGTCATTTGCTAACGCCATAAAGTTATAATCAACCGTTGTTTGTTTCTTTTTCTCGAAGTTTAAATTAAGCTTTCCTGCAAAAATAGCATTGTACATATTCAAAGTAATTGTTCCGCCACTTGTTTTTTCATGAACAAAACGTAAATAAACATTAGGTTTTTGATCATTCAAGCCAACCACAAGTTTTTTCGATGTAACTACTTCATCAGCTTTTTCTTCTGTGTACGTTGCTCCCATGAGGAAGTTTGCTATGTTTTCAAGAACCCACGTCATGACACCAGAACTAAAATTAATATCCTTATCGGCAGTTATTTTCATTACCGTGCCTCGATTATCGGACTCTATTTCAATATCTTCATCTGCAATATCAATGTTTGCGCCACTTTCGATAGCTCCGATATTCACTAGTTTGTTAACTTCTTCTTCTGTTAATTGCTCAGGATCTACTATTTCACTAACTTTAGCAAGATATAATTCACCTGAACCTAACACAATGGGATCTGATTTTTGATAGTGCATTACCATGTTATCAACTCCTTACAATTTGATTAAAAAATAAAGCACAGACTCATAATGTCCTGCGCTTTCGTTATATGCCATGCCCCCACCATTCAATAATGAACAATGGTGAATACCTGGTATTTCATTTTCTCTATATTGATCTAATAGCTCTACAACCTTATTACTAAGGCTTTTGAGCTTCACGAGGTCTTTACTAATCACACGGAAAGTCACTTGATAATCCTTAATAGCTCCACCACTTAGAAGCTTGTAACGGTAAATTATATAGTGGTCATGTTCATTTTCAGAAGGTTTTTGTAGTAAATAGATAGGAATGTCCACGAATTCAGCATCTTTAAGCAAATATTTTCTAACTTCGCTAATCACTATTAAGCACTTCCTTAAACATACGCTTTACTGATTCAACATTCTGATCAACGGCTGGCTCTAGATATGGCTTTTTTTGTTCAGCCCAGTATGCATATTCAACATTACTTCCTACTTTTCCAGTAGTCTTATTCTTATTACTTTCCACGCTATGAGTAATAGACCGTTTTAAAGCTCCTGTATCTACTGGACAGTTAAGTTTTGCATCTGCTTCAATGATGATTACACCTTGTTCTACAGCTTGTTCTCGCTTTTGCATGAGCCGTTGTATCTCTTCCTCTGCCGTCCTGTGCACAGTTTTCTTAAACCCCATCTAGTAACAACTCCATGAATTCGTTGTCCCATTCAATTATCTTTTTTATAAGATAGTCGCTATCCTCAAAACGAACTTTATCCCCTAATATAACATCGTCGTCATAGTCGATATAAGCCCGATATACAACGTTTTTATCATAGCCATATTCTCGGTAGGCAAGGTCTTTAGAAAACGGCTGAACGTCTGCTGAGATAGGTTTAACAGTAGATTCTTCGCCATCAATCCAAATACCATCATCATTTAGGTGACCGTCTGATTTTTTTAATAGAATCAATTCTTGATCTCCCACTAAAAAGCACCCCTAACCCTTCTATATTGGTTGAGTGATAGTTTAATATCATCAGACAAAATATCATCATACTGGGTGGATCTGCTACCTTGATTTCTAGCTTTCAGCCCTTCGCCTCTGCGTTTTTTATGCAATGCTGAAGCAATTCGGATTTTAGTATAGTCAGGAATAGTTGCTAATTCCTCATCACTGCAATAGCAATAAGCTTTTATAATATCGTTCGCCATATCAAGCAATAAGGTTAAAAGATCATCTTGGGAATCGTCATTGATCCCCAAGTATATCTTTAATTTACTTAGCATTTTCTTTTACTACTTCATAGTCAGGGTTGTTTTTTAATCGCTTTTGGTGGGCCTTATCTGTGATTTCCCACACTTTTTTTGTCTTCTTATTTCTGAATTTCATATATAACAGCTCCTTATCGGTTGATTGTCATTACTGCAAGTGCTTCAGGTTTAATAACTTTCGCACCATAAAATTGTAGCCCTTTCACTGCATCAGCAAAGTATTTTTCAGGACGATAAGCTTCTAGAGAATCAATGCTTTGTGCGAAGGAAATCGCCATCCTATGCCCTGCCAAGACTTTGTATTTTTCACCGCCATTATTCGGCACGTTGTTTGATGTGAAAATTTGCGTTCCTGCTATATTTCCTACATAAGCATCATGTACAACTTGTGGTTCTTTTGTAAGTAAAGGGTTTTTCTGTAGTAGACCTTGACAAAACTCAGGAAGAACAACAAAACGCCCCATCTTTGGAACGTCCTTTTCTGAAAGTAGTACATTCAAGTCAACTATATAGTCGTAAATGTTATCCTTTGTCACAGATAATGGTGATGCATCAGAACCCATAGTACTTGCTGCTTCAGTATAAAAACTAGCAATATATTGATCCATTACATCAGCTAATCCATAAGAAGCTTCACCCATTGATAAATCTACTAAATTCGCACGTGTTTGAGCCTTATCAATATCATCAACTTTGAAATTGAAGAATTTTTGTTGATCCAGTGTTAATGTTGTAAAATCAGAATCAAGTGTCTCTGGATCTCCAACACCATTGTCTTTATCATAGTCACCGATTGTGACAGCTCCCATTGTATTAATACGAACAGTAGATCCAACTCCTGCAATTTCACCCTCGTAATCTGTGTTTACGATATTCCCGTACACAAGAGCCTTTCTAAGATTGGCGTTTAAACGTGCGCTCCAAATTGTGGGCATAAAATTAGCATAAGACATTTATAAATCTCTCCCTTTTTTATTGATTTTCCTTCATTACTTCTTGAACAGCATCCCAGTTTTCATTTATTTCATCTTCAGACATGTTTTTGATAGCTTCTAAAGTTAACGTTTTTCCGCTATTGTCACCAGGAGGCTTGTAACCACCTTTCAACCTTTCATCAACTATTTTTTGAGTGTGCGAATTAAATACTTTTTCTAAGCTTGCTAGATTTTTGGTTGTAGTTTCCTGGTCTTCCCCAAGAAAATAATCAACTATATCTAACGGCAGCTTCTTATCATTCGCTACTTTAATAGCTTGATTCTTTAGTTCCTCACGCTTTTTTTCAGACTCCATTTTCTGTAGTTGTGCTTTGATTTTCTCAAGCTCAATTTCTTTTTCATCCTTTTTAGGGAATCGCTTTTTAACCTCCTTATCTATCTCAGATTGAAGGTTATTTGTTTTCCAAGTTTCAAGCCCTTTCGCAAGATGTTTGTCTTTTTCTGAATCAAGCCAACTAGATAACGTTTTATTTTCTGATACCATTTTCTGCGCCTCTTCAACGGTTAAATCCCCCTGTAGATACGCTATTAAAACGGCTTTTATATCTGCTTTGCCTTTGTTTTCATTTAAAAACTTCTTTATCTCTTCTAATGTCATGTATTACAACTCCTTTTGCCCTTCAAACACTTTATAAGCCCTTAAAGCGCAAGTATTTTTGTATTAAAAAAGCCACGCTATAAGCATGACTAGGATTCAACGTTTCTTGATTTTTTCCACTTTTCGTAGGTGGTATAGTCGATAATCTTCTTATCACCTTCGTTCTCCCTTTTCTTCGTAGGACTCCAACCATTCACAATAGGAATAATTACAGACCTACAATTTGGATGAAAAGGAGGCGTTGGGTAATTGCTATTAGCGTTATAAATATTACCGTCATACCCTCTACATATCTCGGATGTTTTACTGTCCAAAGTAGCATCTATCATAACTTTATTGACCACACTTGACTGTTCATAGATTGATTTATGCGCTGCATTTGATACCCTAGCTTGTTCGGTTACAACTAACCTTTTAGCTTCATATGCTGAAACTTCAAATTCTTTTTTGATGGCCCTTGATATTTTGCGAACGTCTTTACCTTGAATCATGGATTTTTCAATTTCTTCAAGAACACGATTAGCTAAAATATCTTTGTTGTTCCATATGCGATCTGAAAACATTTTACCCTCGATAGGGCTATTTACTACAGCTCGTACAAACTCAGGTTGAACTACTGAAAATGTGAGAGTAGTCGCTATTCCTGCATCAATAATAAATGCTGTTTGATAGTACGATTCATTGTATACAGTTGTTAGAATGTTAGTTGTTTCTTCAATTTCTACAAGACCAACTTTCTGAGCCTCTTCAATTAGCAGCCTTTCAAGTTCACGTAAGACTGAATATCTTTGTTGCCTGGATACGGTTAACTCTCCATCCAGAAGGTATTGAGCGTGTATCTGGTTTATATGCTTCTGAACTTCATCGAGTGACCGTTTGTATGCGAGTAACATGCCTTGCATGTCTTTAATAGCTTGCGCTTCAACTTCTTCACGTATTCTGATAATGTCCTTATTCGGCATTGAAAGCACCATCTAAGGAAATACGATTATTTTCACGCTCTTTGTTGAATTTCTCAATTTCAAGTGCTGGATTTTCTACGAATGGAAGAAGTGAAAGCAATGTTTCCTGTGAGACTATGTTCTCAAGCTTGCTGACGGCATCGGCAGTGCTCACAATGTCAAACGGTAGGTTACGAGTGAATTTGACTTTAATGTCTCGATAATCAACCTTTTTCGCTTGTTTAACTCCTAAATAAGTGAAGAAGTTCTTCAAACGCTGCATGATAGCTTTTTCAAACAAGGATTCTTTAAGCGAGCACCTATGAGACAAGGCTAATAGCTTATTTTTCAAGGCTACATTTGAGGTATTAGAAGCCCATTGCTCATTAAAATTAACTTGGTCCATAAGGTCATAAATCTTTTTCTCGATGTTTGTAAGAGTGTTTTGAACAAAGGTATCATTGATATTTTTAATTAACCAATCTACATCTGCGCCAGTTGGGACGTTTAAAATGCCATACTTTTTAAGTTTTTTTATTTCTTCCTCATCGTCCAGTTTTGCCCCTAACACCTTTATCATTGCGTTTCTGTGATCAGATATTTCATTAGTAAGATCTGAGTTAATCACATTGTAGGCGTCCACAAGAGTGATAATGTCGTTGTAAATACATTCGCTCTCGTCATTTGCTCTAAATATATTGATAGGGACACGACCAAATATATGAGTATCAGTACCTATTAGCGTTAGATTATCGTCTTTGTAATGGATAATTTTATCTTCTGTATACACATCTAAGTATTCAGCATCATCAAAAGGCTTTTTAAATGTGTGAATGGCTGCCGTTACATTTCTTTCTTCTGAACCATCCGTTAGGATGTACATGGTCATGGGCGTGGCAACCACGGAAGCAAATTCACCATCAGCATTGATGTAATTGATTTCGTAGGCTTCACCGTATATGTCAGCCTCTTTGCTCAACTTCTGATTATGAGCCTTTTCCCAATGAGAAAAATTCAGTTCAATGTCATGTACAGCTTGATCCTTTCCAGTACGTGATATATACGTGAGTGGTGTTCCGAGTGAGTACCCTGCCATGTTAGTAACGAACTTCTTCGGAAAGTTAAAAACAAGCTTCATATTCGCTTGATCTTCTTGCTCTGTATACGTGTTTAGAATGGAATGTTTGCCGTCATAGTAATCTTTATATCTTTGTAAACCTGAACGTTGTTTACGAAGCTCATTTCGTAATTTTTCAAGCAATTTATTGTCAATATTCATTATTTACCTCCTTCCTCCAAAGAGCATTTTTTTATCCTGCAAGGTTATATACTGAATTACATTTAATTCATCAATTAAACGGTCAAACTCGGCAGTAACGTCTGGAGCATCGTCACCATCAGGAGAAAAGTTCTCCCCTGCATAGTTCAATATCTGATTAGTAAACTCTTCATCTTCTTTCGCAAATACAAAAAAGCCATTGTTGATTTTGCCAGCAATCGCCTTGATCTTGTTCTCTTTATTTTTACTTTGATGTTCGTTTATGATTTCGATATTTCTACGTTTCAATCCATCATCTGCATCAATTTGTTTTTGTAGCTCCCTCACATCAGCACCATTGTAGGTCTGCTTTTCTATCCACACATGAGTAATGTCAGGATACTCTTTTATGAGCTTTATACATTCGCTTATATAATCGTCAAACTCGACTTTAATGAGCTTGGATTTTCTTGCATATTTAAAGCCATTGATTGCTTTTGAACCAACCACAAGGGCAGTATGGTCATGCTTGGCTGTTGTTCCAGTTGCAGGATCACATACAAGAATTGTTTTGACAAACTCTTTTTGCTCAATTTGCTCCCTGGGCACAGAATGAATTTGATGAAACACCTTTATTCCAATGCTTGAAGCGTCATTTTGCATTTCCTGTTTAAACGATACTGGATCTTCGTAATAATCTTTGGCAAGTTCAAGGCAACTCCAAAAGCTAGGCCATAACACAGGGAATTGCATATCTTGTTCATGTTGGTAATAAAATTCATCAGCATAGGCTACTGGATCATCAAGTTTTTTATCAAAAAGGATTTTCCTAAATTGTTCCCACAAGCCAGTGTTAAAATATTCGTCTATATCGTCCACCATAACGCCAGTCTTGATAATTCGCTTGTACTGTGGATTCTTTGCAAGCCTACTCATTAAGCAATCATTGTGAAGAATTGTTCCCAGGACCACAAATTTTGTAGCCATCTTGATTTTCTTCTTTCCACGATAGACCGACCTAGTACCTACATACTTTACGTCCTCCATGAACGTCCTATACTTCTTATCCCTTGCTTCTTGGGTGAGAATGTCAGCTCTAGATTGATAGTCATCCGCAATGACCAATGTTGGACGATAGCCCACGCCCTTGTGAGTGTACTTCTTCCCACGCATTGATGATGTTGATGATATGGCTTGTATCATTGTTCCATTCGTGAGTTCAAGCTCAAGCTTATTGACGGTATATTTTCTTGAAGTAGGATCAAGTAATTTACCAAAGGTATTTATAATATATGGGTTTTCCTCAAATGCATTTCTCGTTTGAGCCGTAAACTGTATAGCATCAAGTTCCGTTTTCCCTGCAACTAAGGTATATATTGAATATCTGTAGCAATGCACCCATACTGCAAGTGCAAAGTCACAAGTAGTAGATTTTGATGATCCCCTCGGTAATATCTCCAGTAACTTATCAAATCCATCTTTCAAGAACATGCTTTCAAGGTCTTCCCACATTTCAAAATGGAAGTCGGCTAGTTCGGCAGCTTCATTGCTTTCTTTTGGTACAAACACATCTTGAAGGAAATACTGACAAAAGAATTCAATCGACCGTTTACCTAATGCATAGGCAAGGGAGTTTTCACCGAATAGGTTATCTTTATTTTTCAGCATCAGTTCCTTTGCTTTGTCTTTGCCAAATAACTTAATTAAATATTTCCGCATGACTTTTCTATTTTCAGGTGTATTGAATTCGATTGTCGTCACCTCCATAAGAAAAAGCACCCCTTGGGATGCTTTAACTCTTAAAACATATAATTATTCTCTTTCTGCAGCTACTGTCAAAACGCCTATTATTTCATTGAAATATTCAGGTCCATTCCCTACAGCTTGCTCTGCAGCTTTAGTTACTTTTTCATACAGAAAATCAGGAAATTTATCTTTATTGTCATGTAAATAGAAGATAACTCTAGAAATCCACTCTTCATATTCCGCACCTGTAATATAGTACCCGTCATACATAGCAGGTTTTTTATTTCTTTCAGCCACCAATTTTCCTAATTCAACTAACTCTAGTGCTGTTTTCGCCATATTTTTACCCCCTTTCCATCTACTACAATTCGACAAAAGGAGATTCCTTCCTTTTTTGGAAGTTTGAAAATTATATAAAAAATTGTTGGGGCTAATCCTACGCCCTGTGCGAGTTCTGAAATAGAAGCACCCCTACCCCACAAGAAAAGACTGCCATAAGTGACAGCCTTGTTTTACTTATTCTTTTTTACCTCTGCATATATTGTTGAACGAGGTACACCTGTTACCTTTGCAATATCATTTACGCTCATTCCGTTTGTTTCTCTTTCATGGAATAACTTCAATGCTTGTTTCACTTTCTTTGGATCTTGTGATGGTCGTCCCATGTGCTTGCCTTGCGCCTTCGCTCGCTCTCGTCCTTCTGCTGTTCTCTCGTTGATTATGTCTCTTTCAAATTCAGCAATCGCACCTAACATTGTAAAGAGCATTCTACCAGTCGATAGATTAAAGTCTATTTGTTCTTTAATGAATACAAGTCTTATCCCTCTTTCTTGTAAGTCCCTAGCTATCCTATGTAGGTCAAACGTAGAACGAGCTAGACGATCTATCTTATACACCACCAGTGTATCCCCTTCACGAAGATAATCTAACGCCTTAACTAGTTCCTCACGTTCGGCAGTACTGCCGCTATACTTCTCCATGAATATCTTGTCTACTCCGTATTCTTGTAGCTTATCTACTTGAATATCTAACTTTTGGTCCTTTGTGCTTACACGTGCATATCCGATTACCGCCATATTTAACGCTTCCCTTCATCGTCCAAAAGTTTAAAAGACTTTTATACATTTTATTTTAGACTATCTTTCAGACGATGTAAAGCGCATATTTTATACATTTAACCATATCATTCATATTTTATCTAAAACTAGTAACTTTTAGACATCTAGTGTTTAATCTTCATCCTCTTCAAACTCTTTTTCTAATACGTCACCATCAGTAGTTTTAGGTGCAACTGTAGAAGCTTCTATTTCATGCTTAGTCGTTGGCTTGCCTAATGCTCTATCAACAAAGTACTTGAGCACGTCAGCCTTTACCTTGCTGTTATTAGTCTTTTGTTGCAAAGTCCACAGTTCTTTCAAAGCATTTTCTAATCTACTATCAATAGCTTTTTCACACAAAATTTTATACCCTTGTAAACGCCTGTTAAGCTCTGCAATAAACTCCTTATCATTCCCCATCCAATCGTACAAGGTTTGCCTACTTACTCCAATCTGCTTTGCGATCTCAGTTTTCTGTAGTCCCCCATCAACGAGTAAGTTAATAGCTAATATCTTTCTTTCGTCTAACATAGCTAGATAAGACACCTCCCTTACATTTTACATTGTGCACAATATAAAAAGCCTACCCATCGGATAGACTTTGTAACTCAATATTTATTAACCGCCTGTATCAGGTTCAATCGGATCTAAGAACTTACCGCCACCTGGTTCAATCGGATCTAAATGATGCCCTCCAGGTTTAACTGTTGGTCCTCCACCTTCACTATGGTTCATGTTATACACCCTTTCAAGTTAGCCCATTTCAGGATCAATTGGAGGCATAAACCCTCCTATAGGTTCATCTTGATTTGAATATAATCTTTCACCAGTTGGAAGGGGTTCATCACCAATATTGTTACTACGTGCTCCACCTGGTCTAAGTGTATCATCACCACTATTAAATCTCATCATATCACCTCACAAAGTTGTTATATTAACCAATTCTATATATTTACAATAATCCCTTTAATAAAAAGCCTACTCTTGTCGGAGTAGACTTAACTAAATGACTATATTATTTTCTTCAAAATTTAACTTACTAATATTATATAACGTTTTGTTCAATAGCGCTGTGGCTTATATGTGGCATCTTTATTCTACTACTCACCCGTCTAATGTGATCATATGAATAGTCAAGTTCTTCAGCTATTGTCTTCAAACTCTTTCTTTCCACAAAGCGAAGGTATGCAACTTTGTATTCTAACCCTTTCATTTTACTAAGGTGTTTATCAATACTTTCTTTAAGTCTAACTTTCAAGTCCAGGAGCTTTTGATATGTGTTTATCTTTTTGTTGAGCTTTTCAACTCGCTCTGCTGCATTATCCATTGTGACTAGCCTAAACCCATGACCACCAACCCACCAGAATTCAGCTTCTTTCTGTAAGGAAAATACCGTATCTTCTAATATTGCAATCTCTCTGCAAAGATCAACGTATGATTCAAATTGTAGTTGTAAACTCATCCTTGAAGCACCTCCCTAGCCCTATACAATAAGTGATAATAAATGTAATTTCCCGTGAGCATTGGATCAAGAAACACAGTCGTAAAGTTATATCTTGCTTCAAACGCTTTTAAACTGGCTAAGACTGATTTTGCTTTATATTGACTTCTGTATTCACCCATTACTATTTTTCTGTAACCATCCATATCTTCGACAATCATTAAAAATGGTATCTTTGAAGCTCGTATTAATTCATTCTCGAACCTTGTACGATCTTTGATAGATTGAACTAATTCGTCTACGCTGTTCTTTCGCTCAATAGCAGCGTTCAAATATATATCACGCATGATGCCTAGTTCCTCATTCTTAGGAATCATTGCAGTATAATCACCAGTTTTGATTGTTTTCTGTTTGTAAGGAATCTTCTTCTTGTCGAAATACTCTAATATGTGGGAATTCTTTTGTTCACGTGAATCAGTTAGAATAACAAGGGATTTTATAATTTTCTTCATCTCTGTATCGGTATATTCTGTTTGAAATGCTGTATTCATGCTGCCACTCCTTTGAAGTAAGACATAGCCCTTTTGTATAGCTCTGCTGATATTTCATCTGTTCTCTCACACTCATAATCTGTAAAGCTATCATGGTGATCACTCCAACCGTTATCAGCGAGCTTGTTAAACAAATTCACAGTCTGTTGAAAAGCTATATCATCATGTTTCAACCAGTCATTTATTTTTAAATTAATCTCTTGGTCTATACCTAGTAAGAAATTAATGATTTTCGTCATTGTTCTCTTAATAATTTGGTCGTTTTTCATGGCTATTTCACCCCCACAATTTGTAGAAAAAATACCCTGTTTTGGAGCTATCCATTTTGCATTTAATTTATGTGCATTTTGAAACGCTGTAACCCTTGGTATATCAACGTTTTACCATGACAATTAAGTCCATTAAATTTGTTTATATATTACTAACAGTTATGGACCTTAACTGTCATGCCTAAATGCTATTAAATCAACGTTTCTAACCCCTTTTTTGTACGGTTCTCAATCTGTGCAAATTTACTCTTAATGACAGCTTCAAATGTCTTACCTTTTGCCTTACTATAATTCAATGCTACTGATTGAATAATTACAGTTGATAATTCAAATTTTTCTGCTATTGATTCAAGTTCAACAATACCTACAACTCGTTTAGATCTTACTGACTCAGTTCGAGCTTTTTCTATTTCGAGCATTTTTACAACAAGTTTTACGTCCGACTTTGTAGTCTTAGTCTTTTTAGCTATCTTCTTCATACGCATTTCAAAATCTTCATTAGGTAAAAACTCATTCAGCTTTAGTAATCCTACTAATACTCTTTTTGTCTTGCTGGGGCGAGATAATGCCATGAGATAGTTAGCTTCGGTTAAGTTCCGAACAGCGTTATAAAATGCGTGTGTATCGGCATCTCGCTTAACTTGAGCAACAACTTTTTTACAAGTTGGGTAGTCTGCTACTTTTGTAAGTTTAAATAAACAAGAGTAATGCATTGGTAATACTGATTGCTTGAATTCATTTAGTTTCGGCTCATCGTCCTCAAGAAAGGCATTGTATATGTCTTGACTGAATGCTTGTGAAATACTTGAGGATTTATTTTCTTTTTCCTCTTCTTCTAACTCATCAAGCTCATGTAACACTTCTCTAATGAATGTTAAGTCTAGTTTTTTCTGTCGGATCTCTTCGGATATGTTCAAGATACCTTCAGATTTCATGTGAAGAGCTTTTTCTACTGCTTCAATAAAGGCTAACCGATAACCATAAAAGTACCGTTCTTGCTCTTCTGACACTGCGTGACGCAGGAATAATGTATCTATCTCCAAGCCTTCCATACCTTGATAGATGCCATATCTTCGTTCGATAATACTTGAACGAAATAAGCTAGGATCAAAGTAAGGGTGACCATTAATTTCATTAACAATTTGCTTCGCTAAACGTAGGCGAAATTGGTACGCATTTTCTAGTTCAAACCTTTGTTTATCCTTGTTGCGTGGCTCTTGCATGAAGATGGAGAACCGTCTATATGTGTTACGTAATCTATTTGATATTTGCTTAATAGATGAATAATTAAATAGGTTCGAATAATCATTACAGACTGCAATAACTTCCCATTCAACGTCATTTTGAATGTTCACGCCATCAGCTATAACGCTCGTTGTCAAAACTACTTGTACATCTGGATCAATAGTCTCACTATCTACTAATTGCTTATACGTTGGATTGCTCTTACTATTAGCGTTTATCGCTCGTACCTTTATCCCCTTGCGTTGTAGCAACTTCTTAAGTTTTTCAATCTGCTTTTTGGACTGTATATATATCAATAATTTGCGCTTGCTCGTCCACACCTCAATTAATTGAGCTAGCTCAGGTAAAGAATCAGCCTTCTTTTCGTAGGTGTACACAGCAAATTCCTGACATGGAGATTGAGGATTCCCGTTATCAATTTCAATTACCGTTTCAAACTCATTTTTGTATATGTCGTCAATCGTTCCACTTAACCCTACGAATGATGTAGCTTGGTGGCTGATTTCATGTAAGTTTTTGATAGCTTCATAGCGATAATTCAAATCGTAATCCGTTACAAATTTGTGCATTTCATCTACAACTAAACTAAATTTCATGTTCTCGTTGAGCATTCGCAAAAACTCAACTAACACTGGAGCCATATCATAAGTAGAGATAAAAATACGCTTGCCACTTCTAACATAGTTGGCTACCTCTTTAAACAGGTTCTTAGTTTGCCCCTTCACGCACATCAGTTTATGCTTGGTGGCATTTTGAAGCGTAAGAGCTATGGTAGGTGCTGAAAATATGTAAAAGTGATTCTTCTCGCTCTCTAACTCCTTAAATGCGTCTAGGAATGCTGTAGTTTTCCCACTTCCAGTAGGGCTATTTACCAATATTCTTTGCTGCCTACTAAGGATCTCTTTTGCTGTATCTTTTGGAATGTACCTTTTTACTTTGATAGCTTCATGGTTGTATGTCGTGGGCGTGTGTCCGCTAGGC
>NZ_JAXBME010000027.1 GCF_033963835.1 Cytobacillus sp. IB215665 | reverse complement strand
GGAATGTACCTTTTTACTTTGATAGCTTCATGGTTGTATGTCGTGGGCGTGTGTCCGCTAGGCTCATAGTATTGGAATTTGCCTATATAGCCCTGTTTCTTAGCAAAATATACTAGGCTGCGAATGGTAGCTTGTCCGTGGGCTCGCAGCGTTTCCCATGACTTTTGTGACTGTTCACCACCACTGATAATGTCAAACAACTCAAAACCTTCATCGTCTGTAATGTAGCCTAAATTGGCATAATGGCGAATACCTACAACAATTCGTTTCCAATCTTCACCTTGCCCCATTCCAGAAGGGATATATCCGACCTTCTCGGCCATTTCCTTTAGTACCTTGAAGGAAACAGGGCGCAATTCCTTTTCAAATGAATCATATAACTCTTGCTGCCTTTTAATATTTTCTTCCTGGACACGTTTTAGAAGATTATTAGTATTTAGCTTGTTATTTTCATTAACGAGTATAAATTTGGTACCACCACGAACTACCTGAAGTGGATTTTTAGCCTGGGTATCGACTGGAACACCTAGCATATTTAGATCATTGTTTACAGTTTCGATAACGCCCTTCATTTTCAACTCATCATTTACTATCTGATCCAGTTGAAATACGAGCCTGTAACGATATCCTTTACCCTCTTTTCCATGACTGAAGGTGTAATACATACCTGCTATTCTACTTTTTAATTTTATTAAGAGTTCTTTTGGTTGGATCTTCATTTCTTCATCATCAATATCAATAGCGAAACAACTCGCTGAGATAAAACGAAACCTATTATCTTTGTCTACCTGGGCATGTGAGAGCATAATACTGTGACCATTTGCGAATAATTCCAGGATTTCTTGAATAGTAAAGGGCTTGCTAAATGAGCGCTTCAAGTCATTTGTGATCTTTCCCATTTGAGCCCCTTGTGGTTGTGCTTTAAAAGGGATATGATGCACTAGTACGTGATGTTTTGCTGTTATAGTAGTCTTTTCTCTCTCTGCCAAACTGTGCAACTATATCCCCTCACTTTCAAAAAAGGTGTTTATTCTCCTGGTATAATCTAAAATGGTAAATCATCGTCCGAAATCTCTACAGGTTGCTCATTTTTACTGTCATTACTGCTTTTTTGATCTAAAAAGACAACTTGATTTGCTACAAAGTCGGTTGTAAACTGTTTTTTGCCGTCTTTTTCATAGCTCCCTGTTTGAACACGAGCTTCGACTGCGCATAAACTACCTTTTTTTAAATAATTGGCTGCATTTTCAGCTTGTTTTTTAAATAACTTGATAGGTAAAAAATCGGCTTCTTGATTATTAAAACGGTTAACAGCAAGGGTAAATGTAGCTATTGCTATTCCAGTACCTCCATGCCTCAACTCAGGATCACGAGTTAAACGTCCTATGAAAATGCATTTATTTAACATTCAATCACTCCTTAATGGCTTTTAATGTTGATAGGAACTCTTCGGCTTGTTCTTTACTAAGGTTGTCCACGTTCTTCTTATAGGTTTTTTGCGTCTTTTTGTTTATGTCAAAGTCCGAAAACTTAGCTTTCCATGTATCTTTGATCTCTTTTAATAAATCCCCACTCGGCTTTTCTTGAGGTTTTCTATCTTGCTGCTTTTCTTGAAATGCGTCAGGATCAACGTTATCTGTTGCGATGTTGAAGAATTTAAGAAGGAAGTATTTTTCACCATATGTGAGACTTTTTCCTACCCCTTTTTCCCCAGCTCTATCGATACCTTGAGCATAGAAAGGGATCTCAATTTTCTCTTCGGGATTTTCAGCATTCACCCATGTATAAAGTAAATCTAGCTCCGTAAAATAAGTTAGAGTTTTGCCATCTTCACCACTTGTTGTCACCTTGTGATCTTTAATAGCAACTAGTAAAAGTAAGCCTTGAGCATCTAATTCACTTCTTATAGCTCCTAAAACATCAGAGCTACCTACATATTTGTATTGATGCCCTTGTGATTCTTTTTGTAGATAGGGAACTTTTTTACGAACTTCTACTAATTTTTGATAGATATTCAAGTCAGTCCACCTCCACGCTAAACTTCGTATTTGCCTCTTTAATTGAGACACCTTCAACTTTTTGTCCTAACTCATCGACAACTACCTTCTGACCGTTTATTTCTACAATGTTAAGAGATTTCTTCAACTCTCCCCACATTAATGCAGGCTTGATATAATCGTTCAAATTTGAGGCTTGTACGTGTTTTAAAAGGGCATCTTCGTTAGCTTTGTCAATTTGCTCACTAGAACTACGAGCCTTCGTTTTCCCGTAGGGCGTACTTATAGTTTTAGATTTTGGATTTTCAGCCAATTGGTTCGCATGATACTTAGAAATGTGAGTTTCGAAGAATTGGAGGCTATTATGTATGTCCCTTAGTTCCTTAGCCTCCCACTGATTTATGCGCTCACGCTCTGCATCTGCTAGTTTAGTAATTTGATTGTGCTTCGCCCTTAGTGCTGATACTTTGCGAAACGCCCAGTTGAGTTTGTCCATATCTGTAATTGCAAAACCTTCTTTTTTTTCCTCGATCCCCTCAAGCTCTTGCTCATGAAGTTGGTTCATATACACCCTTCTTCCTTTTCGTGATACTTCTGAATCAAATGCTTATCCATCGACCGTATAACAAGCGTTTCATGTGTAGTAAAACGAGTTAAACACTCTTTACATTCTCTATTTCTACGAATACCTTTTTTCTCAGGGCGACTATCCAACACTTGTGATTTCGACTCACAAATCGGGCACTTCATGTGCTTTGTCCCTCCTTAATCTGTTCAGCCATCGACACAGCAACTGCTGCAACATGAATGAGTTCTTTGTATTGATCAGAAGCATCTGAGGACTTTCCCCATCCCTGGTTAATTTGCATAGCTTGTGCAACCTCGCCCACTTCTTCAACTAATATTTTCAACCAATCACCGTCTGAATGGCGTTGTTTCCCCCACTTCATTTCTTGCCTTACTCTTTCGGCTGCAACATCCATAAGAACAATATCTGTTATGCCCGTATCTTCACACTTTGCTTTGTTCAATTCTTCTCTACGTGCGTATTTCCAATTGTAAATCCGTTGTTTTGTCACGCCTTTAATTTCTGCAATCTCTTTTTCTTTCAATCCCTTTTTCTTTAGTGAGAAATATTCTCCAACAGATAGATCTAATGCTTTTGGCACCTTCCCCACCCCTTTCTTCTTTTCAGTTCCCAAGAATTTTCCTAACTGCAGTAACTCTTGATAAACTGTACAACCGTTACAAACAGCCTCAACATGTGAAACTGACTCAACTTTCGTTGGCTTAATAGGGCAATCTTGACAACGATCTAGTAAATTATTAACTCTTAATCTAGCTTTCTTTTTGTTCATTTAATTCCCCTTATTTTAGTGAACTGTTCTATCATTGTGGTTACTAAGACTTTTTATCATCCAACTTTACAAGAATATCAATGTTTCTTTGCGATAACCTGCCCGTAATATAAGGCTTGATATTCCTTCTAGCACCTTGATAATTCGGAAACCAAAGATAATCTTTTATTGAATATTTATTTTTGCTGAAGTATTCATTGCGTTCAATAGGGCAAAATGAATTTCGGAGAACGGAACATTCCATTTCTACAATTCCGAAATCATCTTCTTCATCCAACCAAACTGTAATAATCTTATCGAGTTCTAAAAATTTATTAGGCATCTGCACGCCTCCTTATATGCTAGTAAACATAATTGCTATTTAGTTTCGTAAATGCTTATATGCAATTCCTAAAGCATCCCCCATTGCATAAACTTCAGGTATCTCATACTTGTATTTATTACAAAGGTCTTTCTCGCCACCAAAATGAAGTGATCTCCATATATCTACCCTTCCCGTTATATGCTTACCCATCAAGTTATCTGAGTAATCACGTTGAAAATCACTATAAGATGGATTCCTAAACATAGCCCAAATTTTCGTTATATGTCTTGTATGTTGCCACGCTGTATATGTTTCAATTATTAGCATTGCAAGAGCCTTGTTTTCTTTAACAGCAGTCGTTAGTTCTTTCTTGAATTCAATTCGAGTTTTCTTATATTTCTTTTTTAATTGACTCACCTTGTCACCCTCCTAATCGACTCCATGCTTATTAAGTCTTATAACTTATCAGTCACCTTCGTAATAGTATGATTCATTGACTAACTCAAATTGTTCTTCAGGCAATACATCCTTTGCAACCTGACACCAATACCCTAAGTCTTGAACTGCTTCAGCAAGCTCTTCGATTGCTTGTTCTTGTCCAATTTCTTTTTCATCTAAAAACCACTTGCCTTGTTCATTTCTTTCCAATGTATGGGCGTTCTTTTTGTGTAAACAAACTTTAATATTTTTCATTATTTCTCCTCCTAATCGACTCGCTTACTCTTGAGTTTCCTTAATTCTCGATATAACCATTTGCTAAAGCCTCTATTAAACGATCAGTGTTCCCGCCACTGTCACCAAATGACCATTTTCTTAATATTTTATGTGCTTTGATTACCTCTTCTATTTCGCAACCTCTATTTTCCAACCAACTTTCTTCTTGTAGAGAGCAAATTATTGCAAAACAAGTCATTTCATTTTGATCCATAACATTTATTGCATTTGCGATTTCTTTCGGTAATAACACTGACTTATCAACTTTTTCAGCTAACCCATGCAAAAACATAAAATCATCTAAATTTAAATTAACTTTATCAGTAACTCCTACGCCTTGATCTTTTGCTGAGTTAACTGCTACGCCCATAATTTCATCTAATCGTTGTTTGTTTTCCATCGTTTTTCCTCCTCAACATTTAGTAAACAAAATAATTCAAGAGTTTCCTAAATCAACATTTCATGTTCGAATAAACTTACATCAGCTGCTTGAAGTGGTGGTGGCATTCTTTCTTGAGGTAGTTGAAGTAAAGGAAGTCCTCTTTTCTTACTCTTTCCAATCTTTTTAAACCCTGCTGCGTGAAATGTTCCACCCTTTAAGTGCTTACCTACATATGTAATAATTCCGTCTTTTGGTGGAATTCCCCATTTAGCAGTAGTAATTCCTAATGCTAGTACAATTAAGTGAGAGGATAGATACTCCCCTTCATTTCTAAATAATGTACACTCCCAAGCATCTAATCCATCATCCCGTATGCCTTGCCACGACACCCATAAGGCTTTTTCATCTTTTGAAAGTAGAACAATATTTTTACCAGGTCTGCAAAATTGGTTAGTGCCTGGCTTTTGTCTTGTATAATGGCGATCTGCTAATCTGACAGCTCGTTTATCGGCTTTAGTAACTTCAACCCAGCACAACCTCAAATGCCCCCTTTTTTAATAAACAAAATACAAATTATGTTTAGTTAGCTACTCTTCGCATTTTTACAACATACGTGTAATCCTCAGAAACACCTCTATAGTCACGTTTTTTGTTGACCTTCTTCGGATTTGATGATAATTGCCATTCTTTCTTATGATTAGAACTTTTGGCAATTGGAGCAACGCACTCCCAACCGTTCCGCTCTTTTTCTTGGATTGCTTTCACTAATTCAAGCTTTCCGTGTCTCCGCATCGTGATTTCATTCGTAAACATATTCTCACCTCAATTACGTATTTTTGGAATCTCAGAACCTCCAAGTCTCTTACAGTCAACACCAACTCTAGTTGCGCATTCCTTATACAGACGACACCTGGTCATGCAGCTCATTAATTTATCTTCAGCGATCATCCATTGTGTACGGCTATCAGTGATAACCACTGAGTTATTCATGTTGATCATCATTTCCAAAAAGAGAAAAGTAAGTTTGGCCATTAACATGAAATATTTTTCGACTACATCCTCTTACTAACATCTCAACGATTTTTAACCCTGAGTTTTGCTTCACGATTTTTTCGAACAGATCAGGAGCAAGATGCACTTCATTTCCATAAGAACTAATAACACCTTTGTCATAAGCTTCAGCAACAGCTTTTGAATGTTCTTCAAGCATGTTAATATCCACTTTATCCCTCCACTAAATCAAAATCGTAATGCTCCGTTATGTATTTTGCCAAGTTGCATTTTAGTATTAGATTGCCAGTGTTAGAGTCTAACCACACTTTTTCGCCTTGATAAATTTCTTCATCGTAATAATCTCTTTTGGGCTTATTTTCTACTTCTGAATAGCCTGTTCGCATTGTTTTGGTGATTGATGGATGTTCCAAGGTTTCAACCTCCTTTTTGTTTAGTCCTAAAAGTCCTATCTAGTGTAAAAAAATTCTATTTAACTATCAATTCGTCAATTGTTGTATCAAAAATGGTAGCTATTACGTGAGCTTTATCTACTGTAAAAGTAGTTTTTCCAAGTTCGATTTTACTCAGTGCTGATTGGTTCATTCCAAGCATTTTAGCTAATTCCCCTTGTTTTATACCTCTAATTTTCCTGTGATAAGCTATTTTGTTTTGGAGCATAATTTCTCACCTACCGTCATATGTTATATTAGGACTTTAAGGTCTGCTGTAATCAAAGTATATCTGTCCTTTTAGTCCTTCGTCAACAATTTTTTTGATCAAAAAAACAGTTACTATTGTCCTTATTGGACTTTTTCTGATACAATATAGCCATCTGTACATGGACTTTTGTCCTGAAAGGACTGTTAAAAAAATATGGATTATGAGAAAATTGGTAAGCATATTCGTGCTGCTCGTGTAGCTAAAAACCTCACACTAGAAGATGTTGGTGAAATGCTAGGAATGAATTACTCCAGCGTTGGAAAAATGGAACGTGGCGAAAGACGGCCAACACTTGATACAATTGAACAGCTCTCTATCATATTTGGTGTGACAATAGATTATTTACTCGGTAAAAGTGACGAGCCTAAATTGACTGCTGATCAAAATAGTATTATTACTGCTGAAGCTATGAAACTGTATGAGATTATCGAGTCATTACCTGAAGGTGAGAAAGATGAGATAATCAAAGAAGTTATTGGCTATGTAAAAGTGAAATCTAATAAAGGTTTATAGCTACCTGGTAGAACAGGTAGCTTTTTTATTTTGAATTATTTCTGCTATCTTAGTTGCAGCTGGCATATTTGCATTATTGTTTTCTACAATTTTTTCTAGTGCGTTTAATAGTTCTTTATTCATATTATTGCCCCCTGTTATTTTTATCTTTTCTTCAAAATGTCGGACCACGAGTCCCTTTCCCTCAGATCAGGATCCCAATCTGTATACTTCCATTTCTCTTGATCCATGATCTCAAAAGCCTTTTCTGCTAGTTCATCGATTTCTGTTTGGATTTTTTTATTTGGAAAAGGTATTATCTCTGCTGTTTGCTTTGTCGTTTGCTCTGCTAGATATGCCATGATGATCACTCCTATATTTTTTTAAAATTGACAAATTGTGATTTTTTTCAAAGATTGTCAATTTTTCTCTAGAAACAGGAAAGACGCAACCTAGTTAAAGGTTACGTCTCTCTTAAAATATCAATTTAGTATTTTATTTAGTTGTTGATCAACCGCCTGTTGGAGCCGGATCAGTATTAAATTTAACAACATCATCCTTACTGACCACCAATAAAGTTGTATCTATAACAGGTACCTCTTCTGTATTTGTTTCTTCAGCTTCTTCATTAGCAAATGCTACACTTTGTCCTGAAAGCAAAAATGCACCCATTACTAATGCTATTAATCCTTTTTTAAACATGCTACTGTTCACCTCTTTCTGTCTCGTAGATATTATAGAGACCTAAAACACCATTTTCATGTTCCCCTAGCTTTAGTAGTTCTTTCATAGGGAAGTAACCATACAATCTATCATTACGTTTCATAAATGTAGATAGAGCTTTCCAGTAAAAACCTCTATCACCTGTTGCTTTACCTCTCATGAAATCACGTATAGCTTCCTGTTTACCTTCTTCAATATCTAACTCGTCAAGAAGCTTCATTCCGTGAGCCGTATTTCCATCTAAGATGTGCTTAAAAGCAATGTTTTGCTTATGCTTAATATCCTCAAGTGGTATATCAACACTATGTAATAGTTTTATAAGTTCTATTCTTTTGACGAATAATGAAGCAACACTTAACCTATTCATTTCCTCGTATATTTCAATAGCTTTCTCAAAATGTTGGATTGCTATATCAATCTTTGATTTATCTTGGATGTTTCTCTCCGCCAATGTAATGGTAGCAAAGGCATCAAAGCCTTTTCCAATTGAAAAGCCCAGTGTTTGTAAAGCTAACTCTTCAGCTTCATCAAACTTCCCTGAACGTACATATATTGCTTGCAGAAACTCTCCTAAACGGATCCCAAAGGAAAAACGTATATATGTATTTTCAACATGGCTAATATTTTCTTGCAACATCTTCATGTTATCGGATATTTCTCTATAATTTTGTTCTTGATTCAGATGCTCAAGAGCCCTTAGTGAGCGATATATCTCAGATTCTTTACAAGATGGCTCTATTTCCATGAGCTTATTATACCAATCTGTTAATGAAATCTTACCTAGTTTTCTTTGAATGCTCAGATTGTACAGGTCAGCCCACGCTTTTAACTCATTCGATTCTTTGGCCTTTGACCAAAAATACTCACATAATTTTTGCAACTGGCCTAGGAAGTTATGAGTATCGCAGTACTCCATTGCCACCTTAACATTATCATAATTTGTTAAATCTCGAATGTAAAGCAGCATTAATTTTTCTACTTTAATTTTAGGTGAAAGGGTAGCCACATACTTTACAATCTTGTATATCTTTTCAAAGTCACCGCCTCTACTACCTTTTAACACTCTTGAAAGTGTGCTTTGTTTCATCCCAAATTGTTCCGATAATTTTTTTTGAGTTATCCCGTATTTTCTAATTAATTTTTGAAATTCTGTGCCAAAATCTAAGGTGGAGGTGTTTGTTGACATTTGTTTTCCTCCCAATAAAAAAAGTTAATCCCTATCACTTTTCCAAGGATTAACACTCTTGCATACGTCAAAAATATATGGAAAACATTGCTTATTTTTGATATAGTATGAAGAGTATCCTAGTGCTTTAGAGAGATAGGATACGCTGCTGTCACCTTAACTGTCCAGGGAAAGGTGACGGCTTTAATTTTATTCTTTTATACAAACAAACGTTCGTGTTTATGTTCGTATTATATCATTTTGCACGTTCGGTTACTAGAAAAAATTGCAAGTTTTTTAACTTATAAACTATAAAGTTACAAATTTGTCCATTTTTTGTAAACGCTTATATAGCTATAATTTTACGCCTCTACCAAAAGAATTGCAAACATTTTAAAAATTCTATTTTGGTAAATGTTGTAATTATAATTCTGTGGCCACAAAATATTTTCTATTTACATTTTTCTTACAAAAACCCTAACATACGCTGTAAAATTTTTCTTCTGCCCTGAGACGTGGTTTGGAGAGTCTCAGACCGTTAATGCTCTCAAATACTCCCGTTTTCTTCAAAAGTATCAACATACTTATATTTTGTTGTTTTACCTTGACACCTTAAAAAACATTGTTAAATCAACGTTTATAGGTACTATCACTCTAGCATTTTAACGATTAAACTATGTTTTTCATCATTCAATAATTTTTCTTTGTTTACATCCTGAAATATCGGATCCTGGCAAACTTTAAGCTGTTCTATTTGAGAAAACGTCACCGAATATACTATGCTGCATTGTTCATCAAGTGGCATAGTTTCATTCTTTTTGTTACGTTCAACAATATATCGATATAATGAATCAATTGCTACCAATCCAATTTCATTTTTATCTGTCTTGCTGATACGGACATCACTAAAAGTTCTTTTCGCTTGTTTACATGCACTTGTGACTCTTGTCCATATTTTTCTCAGATCATGCTGAAAAAGTGATGCATATTTTTGGTTTACAATTTTAGGGACAAACTTTATGTACTTAAATGACCTGGTATTTAAATGATTATTAATATTATGAAGATTAGTATAGATAGAATGGCCAGTTTCAAGGGGGGCCAATTGATCAACAACTTTTTCCTTTTGTTCCGGCTTTTTTCGCCCCTCTCCACTAGTAGGTGGGGGGTCAATTTTATTAGAATTTGAAACAAATCGATTGAATATCCAAAGGTTAGTAGACTGAGATTTATTGTTCCTTTGTGTTGGTTCGATAGTTAATATTCCTAGTTTCACAGCCTTGCGTTTCATACGTTTAAAAGTAGACTCACTTACTCCTGCTGCGGTATCTTTGTCCTGGATCCCAGCTAAAACTGTCTTAATACTAGCATTAGCGACACCGATAACCTTAGCACAGTATTTTCGCAAGCGATTAAAGGCTATAAACTCTGATTTTGTAAACTCTTTTTTGTATATGGATAAGAACATTTCAATGTTGTTGTTGAAGTCTTTTAAGCTCTTAAAGTTGCTGTAGCGTTGAAATTCTTCGATTCTTCCGTTAAGTAGCATTAATACTCGTCCCTTTCTTTTCGGGGAACGAAAAAGAACAAATGCATTCGCCATCCGTACAATACGAGAAAAATCTCGTAAATTGGCAAAACATTTGTCCCTGAAAAGTCTTGAATTTCATAACTAAAAATAGTAGAATATATAATGATATATCTAATAAAGTTAATTATGAAGAACTTTCTTTTTGGCAAAAGTGTTTTACCGTAGGCTAGTACGGTTTAACCGTTGTAAAGTGTTGGTAGCACTTTATAACAGTCGAAGAGAAGGTTCTTTTTACATTTCCGTTTCTTATGTACTTGTTTTCTAGTTTATACCTCTACTGGATAGATTGCAATAGGCAATTTTGTAAACGGTTTCCCTCATACCCTTCAAATCCTAATGAATCAAACTTGAATTGAAAATGAATTAATTTTGAATCAATAATTTTTACTTCTTATTCATTTGATTCAAATTAGAATTATAATTGATTTTATTTTAAATTAAACTTGAATTAAGTTGGTTGAATCTGCTAATATAGGAATATAGTTGATTCAATTTGAAATTAAATTTAATTCAAACTTAATTCAAGGAGGTTTTTTAAATGAAACGCTTAAATATTCCGTATGCGATTGACCTTGGAAATGGCTATACTAAACGAACGAATGGTGACAGTGTATTGGTAGAGCCGTCTGTTTTTGCTACGGCTCCTGATTTTTTCTCAACAACTAGTGACTATGATTCTTTTAAATACCAAGATTCCGATACATACCATGTCGGCAATGATGTTAGAAAGGCTGATTTAACAGCAATTCCAGCCCTTGGTGATGACGATATGGGGCGATATGACTCAATAGAATTTAAACAACTATTATTTGCTTTTATAGCAAAAGATTTTAGAGAATCTGTTACAATACCTCACCTAGTTACTGGACTACCAGTTAATCATTTTAAGGCTAAAGCTGACGATCTTAAAAAGTCAATTGAAGGCAGCAAAGTTATTTCTATTAATGGCGAAGAAATAATTATTAAAGTAGAAAAGGTTCACGTACTACCGCAACCAATTGGAACTTACATGAACTTGGTGAACAGCGAAAAAGTTAACCCTGAAGAACAACTTTCACTTATCGTAGACGGAGGACACGGCACACTGGATGTCACGGAAATGAAGGGATATACTATTAATCAACGTGCAGGAGCTTTGAAAGGTGTTAAAAATGCACATATTGACATTTATAATTTTCTAGTAGACCAATTCGGAGACATGCGATCTATTTCAATATCAAATATTCCACAGCTTCTTGAAAAAGGTATGGTTTACGATGGTCAAGTATTAGATATAAAAGAAATAAATGAAGTAAAAGACATTTTAAACAAGCATTTTGATGATATGTTTTTATTCATACGTGATAATAATTTCGACTTAAAATCGTATAATAATGTTATTTTTACAGGTGGTATGGCAAAAATGCACTCAAGTAGAATTAAAGCAAAAAATAGAAATAGCTTTATTATTTTGGATGATGCGCAAGAAGCAAACGTCCTTGGGTATTTCGATTATGGAAAGGCTGTGATTGAACGTGAAAAAGAAAGTGCAACTGTACGTTAATGACAACGAAAAAGAAGTGTATGCCCTTCTCGATCAAATAGAAAATGAAGGAATTGAATATCAAGAAACGGATGGCGAAACACAAAAAGTTGTAAAACGTGGCTATGTCCAGGACCGATTGAAAGAGATTTTAAAAACTTATTCAATTATTGCTAAGTCAGTGGGATCATCCGAGCCATCTGAAGTAATTAATAAATGGATTCAGTTGAATTCTGGTACTGCTTCAGCTCCCTCCCCTTCAAAACCGACAACTAATACTATAGAAGAAACTGAAAGAACTAGTAATAATCTAAAGGGTTTTACTGAGCAAGCAGCTACTAATTTTGGGATGGATTAATTAAAAGCGTAGATTATTTTTCTACGCTTTTTTTATTTACCAAATAATTTAGCGAAAAACCCCTTCTTTTCTTCTGTAGCAGCAGCGATTTGTTTACGTACTTCAGTGGCCTCATTCAATGACTGCATTAGTAATTTATCTCTTTCATTTAAACGCTCATCAATATATTTCTGCTGTTGATCAAGTTTTTTTAGCAATTCTGCATTTAGTTTATTTTGTTTTTCGCTCATATCGGTCAATACGTCTAATTTTTTTGTTAAATCAGCCAGCATGTCGCACTCAATCCCTTGCTGTGGCTGCGTATTACCCGATACGTCATCTTTTGTTGTATCGACTTTCGCTATGTATTTTGACGCTATGTCATGTGCTATTTCCTCTACTGATTTATCACTTTTAGATGCGTTTTTCAGTTCAAAGAATATTTCTTTATCTTGCTTTGTGAAGATTCGATAACCACTGGCATTTCTATTAAAGACATATCCACTAGCTTCTAAGAGTTGAGAATATTTTCTAACCGTACTTTCCGCTATATCGGTTATGTTGGCTATGTCTTTAGTTGAATAATCTTTCATATCGACACCTCCTGTTTATATCGTTCGATATAAGAGGTGATAATCCTTTTATTTTTGTTTTTTCACCTTAACTTTTTTCACCGTTTTTGATTTTTTTCCAAGCTTTCCGAATTTTATTAGGAGATCTTTATCTAGTTTCTCTTTCATACATTTCACACCTCTCTACCTTTAAATATTCGTATTTTACAAGTTTAGCCAACTAATCTATTTTCTAAACGCTTAGAGCTTGTTCTAATCTTCTTCACTGCTGAATAGATTACTATATAACATTTCAACATTATGACACTAGCATCAAAAGGGAAGTAAGGTCTTAAAGTGTTGGGGGAGGGTTTGTATTGAAACCAATTAATCCTATTTTTGATCAAAAAACAAAAAGGCCTCAAACAAATAATGTTCGTAAAAAACCAATAACAAAGGTAGAAGGTAGAAAAGAAAGAATTGATAAGAAAAAAGATGTTAAGATCCCATTTTCACAACAAGAGAGGCAGCTAATTAAAACATTAGCAAAAAGGAAGGGAATGGATCCCACAAATTTTTGTACTGCTTTAATTAAAAGGGGATTAAAAGGGAACTATCCATTCTCAGAAATTAAATATGATCCAAAGGGAAAACCATATCCAGTGAAACTTGAAAGATATTTTCATGACTTGCTTTTTGATTATACCATTAGTTGGGATTGTAGTTTAAGAGAGGCAGCTTATAGGATTGTTTCATTTATGTTGATGGAAGAGAGTGGCATATATGAAGAAAGATGATTTGAACCAGGCACTATATAGTGTATATAAAGAGGAATTAGATGACCTTTCATATTCTCCTACAGGTGTATTAGATAAAATTATGTTCAAGATCACTCGAAAATTTAATGAGTACACGGATTTAAAATATACGTTCACAGTACCTTTATCAGAATACTTACGTGGAAAACTCTTTTGTGATGATGTATCAGATGCTATGGAGAAGCGATTTACTCAAATAAACCTAATTAGCATTTTACTGGATGACTTTTTATATCAAGCTAAGAGGCGAAGTAACCCGTATGATTTGTACCGTGAATTGGATTCCAGGTTCAGAAAAACAATTGAAGTCCATAATTACAAGGATGGAAACAAAACCTTCTATATTAATCCTCGAGATCAGAAGATGAAGAGCGTTGATTGTATAATAAAAAGAAAAGATGCTTTAAGGTTGGAGGTTATGTTGAGCGATATAGCCGATATACAGCAAGAAAAATCATTCACAGTAAGTGAAGTATTGCAAATTTTATATAGAGACTTCATATTCAATTATAAAAACGGATCTCTAACAAACGTTATGGAAAATGTTATTAAACGCTTATCCCAATAACAAAGGGGCGATTCATTTGGTTATGACAAAGGAAAAAGCTAGTGAGATAGCTAAAAAGCTAAAACAACACCAGGATAAGTATTTTTTAGTGCAAGACTTAGAGGAGGAAAAACCATTGAAAATGACAAAGAAAGAGGCTGAAGAGGAAGCGAAAAAAATACTCGCTGTTGCTGAAAAATGGGGACTACCAAAGAGGAAGAAAAAGAAAAAAGTAAAAAAATAAAAAGGGCTGCATAAAATTACAGCTCTTTTTATTTTTGAACCAACAACCTTTTTATAAAAATAATGTATTTTTTTGGATAGTAAATTATTATTAATAAAAAGGGGGAGTTTCTACTATGAGTACGATTAACGAAAAAGCACTAATGATTGATAACCAAAATTTTTCTAAAAAACTAACTATGTATTTTAGAAAAATAGGCCTTGAAATGGAAGAGTATGTTTTATTAGATGCATGCATCAAATTTCAACACCAAAACCCTGATCAGAACTTTATTAGTAAGATAACAGGTTTTGAAAAAAAGAAAATAGAGAGAATTATTCTAAATTTAGTAAATTATGGATTGATTACACAACTACAAGATGGCACTATAGATTTTACAGAACTGCATAAAAAATTAAACCAAATCGAATTCAAATTATTGCCTCTTAAAAATAAAATTATGGTAAGTAAATCTTCACATCAGCATGGAGATGAAGCTCATATGGGGATGGTGGAGTTAGTGGCCCCTTCTAAGAAAAATGGTATTTATGTAAAAAATTTCTCATCCTCAAGAGAAGGACATATATGGCGTTTAGATGATATGAAACAATTAGCAAAGGAAATATTAGAGTTCACTGCTCTATACACACAAGAACAAATAGACCAATACAATAAAGATGTTGATAGATACAATAAAGATGTTGAAAGACAAAATGAAATAGAACGTGAAATAAATGCTAAGAAAGCTAAGGAACGGGAAGAAGAACTAAGAAAAAGGGATGCACCAAAGTCAGGGTGTATACTTCTATGTAGATCATCCTCTAGTGGATTATACAATTTAAAATTTTCAATATCGGTGTCAATTGATCATAGAGTGAGCCAAATTAAAGAAGAGTATGGAGATGAGCTAGAAATTATACATACCCTTGAAACATATGATACTTATAAACTATTAAATAAATTTATTAAAAAGCAATTCAGTAATAGATCAACTGAAGGTGGTTGGTATGAATTATCTGAGGAAGACGTTGAATTTTTTAAAAATGAAAAGTATCCACCACAAGCTATGGAATGGTTAAACGGTAAATCCGAAGAATAAAAAAGGGCTGCATTAATTACAGTCCTTTTTTTACGTTACGCCAACAACATCTTGCGCTGAAGTCTTGACGCAATTATTTACCGGGCAGTAGTAAATGAACACTTCACGACCACCTTTAAAAATGAGTCGTTTACCTTCAGGTAACATTGAAAAAGGTTGAACCTCAACTAAATCACTTGAACGCATTTCTTCTATATAACTATTTATCTCGTTTTCATGATCTGTCATTAACGACACCGCCACCTGGATCTAGCATTTATACCAGCTCCTTTGTTAATTTTTACACTTGTCACAGGTACCGTTATTTGCTAAAGCTTCTACATCGCTAATCATTTCGTCACAAACTGAACAGTATTTTTGGGGATCTTTGTCTCTAGGCTCTTTTTGTTCGATTATCAAATTCTTAAAATATCCCAAAAAAGCTACCTCCCTTAATAAATTGGATATATAATTCCAATTCGACAGAAAAGAGCATATTCCTACCAAGAAAACTGAAAGGTTTATACATAAAAAATATGCAAGAATTTCGGGAAATAATTTATTTAGCCTTCTCAAAAACCTTGATTTAAAGCCTATGTATAAAATCATGTATATATGATAAATTTTCAACCTTTAAAAACCCTGCTATATCAACGTTTGTAAAAAGTCATTGGTTCCTATAGTTGCTATTATGTAAACTAGAATTGAATATTCTATACATGGATATACAAAAGACATCGAGAAAGATTATCTCTGCTCGATGTCTTTTAATAAATCCTTATAGGCTTCAATATATTGTTCATATATACGAATTTCTCTTTCTGCCGCCTCTTTGTCGATTGCTTTATACTTCCTAACAAAATATCTGTTTCGATTATACTCATTTGCACAATGATAACTACAAAATGGACTGAACCTCTCTTGTCCATTCTCAGTGATTGTATTGAAAAACGATATATGGAGTTCTTCGCCACAACCGTGACACTTTTTTGTAACCCTTGTATTTTTCCTGATCCCAAACTTTTGGTATAGATATTTTACTCTTCGGACATTTACATCAAGAATTTGAGCTATCTGTTTTTGTGTATACATATCAGATAAATTTTTGATAACTTCCTTATTACTAAATCCCTGTGCTTCCATAACAAATACATATTCTTTTGCTTTTTCCAGCTCTTCTTCATCGAGCAGCAATATTAGCACTCCTTTTGTACTTTGTACTTTGTACCACTGTTATTGAAAAGCACAAAGTACAAAATTGGAATATTTATTTTCAATAGTATTATTAACAAATTATGGTTACATATACTGTACTTCGGATATATTAAGAAATATAGCTGGGAAAAGGGGTTTTGTGATGAGAGTTCATGAATTAATTGAAGAATTGCAGAAAATGCCACAATTCAATGTAGTAAAAATAGCAGATTCAGAATATGTGAATGATGTTCGTGAAGTTGAATTTGATGATGGTAGAGAATATGTAATTATCAAACCTCTTTAGACCCTATTGTATATGAGCAATTGTACATTTTCCAACAATTATGATATTCTAATCATAGACAAGCATTAACTGCATACAATAAGAAAGACCGAAGGTGCTGTAACACCAACGGTCTAACAATAGACGATTCCTTCAGGAGTCGGCTTGAATAGTCAAAATAGACCACCAATCGCTCCGGCTAAAGAGTTAAGGGTGGTCTATTTTTTGCCGTTTTTATTGAAAGACAGTACTGAAATGATCAGCCCGCAAAATGCAATTGCCAACATCAACGCTTCAAATACCGTCATACGCCTCACCCCCTTTCAGGGAATGAAGCCGACCACCCTTAGAAATTCGCTATTGTATTCCAATTATACCATAGTTGCCCATATTGACGCATTTTGCTGTGAAAGTACATCTTGCGTTCGTGGCATCTTTTCTTAATTAAACAGAACACCTATTTAGTTAGCCTAATTCCTTTTGATACTTTTCTAGTTCCTCAATTGAAGAAGAAGCCCAAGAAAGATATGGAATTTCAACCCCGTGTTTTTTATAAATTCCTTCAACTATTACCTTTTTCTTACTAAGTTCTTCTTTCAGTTCTCGTTCTCGCTTCTTTTTAACAGCAGACTGCTGAAGTCTTTTAGATGCTAACACTTTGTTTGCATCTTCAACTGTTTCATATACTTTTCCCCTGTTGATTAACTTAGCTTTTTTACTATGGTCCGGCTTAATCCAGTAGGCAGTTCCTCGTTTACTTTCCCTAATAATTTTACCTTTAAGCACTGTATTTTTAGATAAAAAATAAACGCTCATACAACACACCTCCAAGATATACCATTCCCCAAAAAGCGATATTCAACTCAATAATCATTATGTTTAATTAATTGTTACTATTTATTATTAATAACAGACATAATAATAGTAAATTCACTACAACTCTTGGTAATGGAGTTTAATTTAACCCAATGATCTATCGCTAAAATTTCTTTGTAAGAAAGCTATATACTTATCTGATACTTGTAAAAGATCACTCAAAACTGACAACGCTTCATTTAGCTTATCATATTCATACATAATAACTTCACCATTATGTGTGAGAGTTCCGCCAGAGAATACATACCTTCCTGAGTGAATTTCAAAACAAAATGATAATTTAGTATCAAACGCTCTAATAATAAATGTGTTAAGAGTTGAAGAATTTAGGACATTTTGATCTGGCACTTCAAATTCTAAATCTACCACATCTAAATCATCAATACTATGTTTTTCTAATAAGTGTAGAACAGTTGTCAAATCACCATTTCCAAAAATCTTTGTGTATTTAGTCTCTTTTATTTTCATATAAAACAACCTCCCAAGTAATAAATTTTTTCGCAAGAGTTCGTGGCACATCTTTTTCTTTTATTAAACTCACTATCACATAAGTCTATTAGGCTCTGTTACTTCCTCGTCATTTCTCTCATCATAAGGTTTAATAAAATACAATTCGCCACGTTCAGCCTTCAGCTCTTTGCACTTGTCGATTGCTTCAAGCTTCCCTCTTATTATTGTTGCAACAACTTCTCCTGCTACTGGATCATTTTTATATATTTTATAGAGCATCATCGTTACTCTCCTTATGTCACTGTTTTCTAGCCATAACAACTTTCTTTCTTTCTAATATATCTGATTTGAAAAATAGCTTGTCACGTACCATTTCTTTAATTGGTGTTAGTACACCTCTATTGACCAAATCATTTAAATTCTGCCTGGAGCAACCGAGGATCTCGATTGCTTCAGACGTATTTATTACCTCTTCAGCTATAAACATCTTTAATTCTTCTTTGTTTTTAAAAGTAAGTCCATTAGTTGTCATGCTGCTTAATCCTCCTTCTTAACCACAGGGTAAGGGCTGCAGTTAGCAGCCACACCCCAGCTAAAATAGATGCAATAATATCTAGGCTGGTTAGGTTTTTATAGTCTAATGATGCAAAGTGAAATATAAACAATACGAGAAAAATAATATGGAAAGTATCAGTTTTTTTCATAATTTTTAACGGACATGGTATAATGATAGTAAGGTAGGAGGAGAGCCGAACCTGCTCCCACCTTACTTTGAGTATTTGCGTTATTCCTTATCGGAATGCGCTTTTTCTTGTTGTAGTTTTTCTTTTCTGTCTTTCAAGTCTAGCAAGTTTTTTGCTATTGCTGTCAGCCCTGCTAGTATTCCAACCGACCAAGCAATTATTCTTAGCAACCTCTCCCATGTATCCATGTCCATTATTCTTTCACCTCCTTTCTATACTATTATTATATCAACTATCTTGACTTAAGTCAAGATAAAACATGATAATTATTGGATTTATTGGTAAAAAATAATAGATTTTCAATTTTTAATAGTGTTGGTAGAGCGCCCTCAGACAAAATTATCTTTTCCTTTACGTACTATATGTTAGATAAATGCAAAATAAAAAAGCCATACTCGGCAAGAGCAGGACTTTAAAAGGTGGTATTAAAGTTATTTTCAATCATACGGTCTGTACTTCTTTCTCAATTCTTCAGCCTCTTGTTTTCTAGCCTCCAGGTCAGATTTTAAAAACAATTTGATTCGTGGCACTTCCTTTACTGGAGTTACTTTTCCATGATGGACCGCCTTGTTTAATGCTTGTTTTGAGATCCCTAAATATTCCACCGCTTCAGGCGTGGTCAGTATTTCGTCCTGGATAAATTCAATCAGTTCTTCTTTGCTGTTAAAGTTGTATTTCATACAAATCACCTTTTCAAAATTTTTATCAAGAGTAGTACAAACCATACTCCTACCGTAGTGACTCCGATCCACTTTAATACACTCATATTTGAGAAATCTAAATCAGAGATCCAGGCTAGAAACAAGACTATAAACAAAATATCTGTTGAGTTAATTTTTTTCATAATTATAAAAAGTGGTTGACTGTGATATACTAGTTAGTAGTAGATGGGAGTTGTGCGCTCCCACCACTATCTACTAACTATACGAATGTTTTAGCGTTTCTTTTTCTTCTTATTAGAAGGTTTAGAACGCTTTTTCTTTTTCTTGTTGTTTTTTCTTCTGTCTTTGAGGTCTTGGTAAGTTTTTATTCCACCGAGCGTTGATGCTATTATAATTACTATGTCTTTTATCATGTCAACCACTTCTTTTTTCCACCCCCTTTTCTTAATTTAATTATACCATTTCTGTTGACTCTTGGCAACTGTTTAGTAGAAATAATTGGGCTTTTTTCAAAAAAATATTAATTTTGTTAGAATTAATAGTGTTGCTAGAACACCCTCAGACAAAATTAATATTTTCATTAACGTACTACGTTATAGATAAATGAAATATAAAAAGCCTCCTACTCGCAAGAGCAAAAGACTTTTGATGTATTGGGTGACTAATCCCATCCAGTAACAAAATATGAAGTTTCTACAATGATTGTGTGGACAGGACACTAGAAAATTTTATTTTTTCTTTTACTAACCGAACATACTTTCGTATATAATAAGTACTGAGGTGATACGTTTGAAAGATAGAGGGATTATGAAATGGATGCCTGCATTTATACAGCCCGAACAAATGAAGATGATGAAAGAAGCACAAGCAGATTATTATAAAGTGGAAAAGCCTGTCTTAGATGAGCATGAAATAGAAGAAATAAACAGCACAATACTTGAAGCTATGGAGTTTACACAAGAAGTGACTGTGACATATTTTGAGAATGGATCTTTTAAGCCTTGCATGGGATATATTCATTTTTTGGATCAATACAATAAGCATATCAGGGTAGTGGATAAATTTGAGGAAGTTCACAGAATTAAATTTGAGGACATAATAAACGTGCAAATAATATAACAGCCCTACATGCTTTGCAGGGCTGTTTTTTCGTGGAGTGAATATCTTGCTGTATTTTATATTATGCAATTGTTATTTTTTGTATGCGTTATTCTCGAGCACGGTAGAGCATCAATAATACTTGCGCTCTTGTGCATGGTTCGTTTAATCGTTCACCATTTGAAATGTTGTTTTCTTTTGCCCATTCCACTGCGTTAGCGAGTTCATAAGCATATTCGCTTGGAACTTCTGTTACAGGCTTAATGACTATTTTCTTCAGTTTATAATGTTCCACAATTCCGTTTACGATAGCTTGAGCACATTTCCTGCGATAAGAATCGGACTTTAACAATTGAGCTTCTTCCTTATTCGTCATGAATCCACACTCAGGTAAGATGGCAGTCATGTTTGATTCTCGTAGCATGTGATAATCTGCTGTTTTAACCCCTCTGTTTCTTCTGCCAGTTTCACGCAATAACTGATTTTGAACTGCTACAGCAAGATCATAGGCATCCTTTGGTTTTGATGAATCAACATATGTTTCAACGCCTTCACCACTATGCCAACCATTCCCTGCAGCATTAGCGTGAACTGAAACTAGTACATCAGCTCCCCATTCATTTGCTATATCTGTACGTTTTTGAAGTGGTACATCACTCTGTCCAGTTGGATCATGTGAGATAAGAACTTTTACATTTTCATATTCCGCTAAGAATTGTTTAGCATATTCACAAACCTTACTATTAAATTGCCACTCTCTCATTGTTCCATCAGGAACACGTTTACCAGGAGTGTGAAATCCGTGACCAGCATCTAATAAGATTTTCATTACTTATCCCCTCCGTTGTTTTTATCTCTCATTTGTTCAAATACTGCTTTAAAATTTGATGGGAATGGTACACCAAGCTTTGCTAAGTTTTCTAACAATGAAATACCTTCAGTACCAATTAAAAACATCAGCATAGCATTTCTCATGAAGCTACCTTCATTCCCTGTGATAATGTCTAATTGATTCGCAACAATAATAAGTGACAGCATACTTGCTTTTTTGAGCAATCCTTTAAATGCTGTTTTTGAAGATGTGCTTTTGTCTTCAATACTTGCAGCTATGCCTGTCACATAATCTAGTATCATGAAAATTCCAACAGCAATTAATAGCTTATCTACCCCTCCTACTAAAAAAGCGAAGCTTGCGAAAGCTCCGCCAGTGATGAATGTATATAAAGTATCTGTATTGTGCTTCATATCTTTCTCCTTTCCATAATAAAAAGCCCACTATGGGCTTGTATTTTTCGTTAGTAAACATATTGGGTGTTTTGTTTGATAAAAATAAGATGAGCCTAAGCCCACCTTATAAAGCAAAATCTTCATTTGTGATTTGCTTAAATTCATCTTCTGTGATTTCTCCGTGTGGGTTTGCGTCAGTCTTGACAACAAGGCGTAGCTTGTCAATTGAAACCCACTTAAGAGAGTATGCTAGTTTCCAAAATGCCATCGTTACTCACCTCCTTTAAGTTGCATTACTTCAATTTTTAACAATGCTAACTCTTGACCAAGAGTATCTATTACAGCATCCTTTTCTATGTTTTCTATAATTGCTAATGCTAATTGCTCTCCCAATCCAGCTACCTGTTCCTCGACTGTAAAATCATTTTCAAACACCTTTTTTAAAGGTCCGAATGTTCCGTCCGGCAGTCTCTCTCTGCTCATTAATGCCATTAATCAAGCACCCCCGATATTAAACTGATTGATGGGCTTACATCGACTGAATCACGTTCAAGCAAAAGTTTTAATATGATCTTTTCTTTCTCTGAATCTGCTTGATATTTAAGTGTATCTTCGGTAATTTCATCAGTTAATGATGCTGTATTATCAAGCAACATAGGTTGAAAATCCTCCGGCTCATTGTTCATAGTCATGCTTATTTCTGCAGTAATGTTTAAGGCAGGATCACGCTGAATCCATAACAAAACGCCTTTCGCTGTCCCTTTTGGTGCATCGATTTCCAATCGAGCAAAAGAGCTAAGTAAAGGCGTTTCAATTTCTGATTTATTTATAATTAATGATTTTGTTGTTACAAAATTATATCCGTCAATAGCTTGTATTTGAACTGTATTTTCATCTTCTGTCAACGCTTCAAGCTTAAGATCAAACGAAAATGCTCCAGATGGACCGTTATGGATTTGACTGTATGAGTTGCCATTTAGATTGTACTTTACAACCACATCTCCATTTTCAGGATCTCCTGCTGTTCCAGTGATAGTGATTGTGTCATTATCTATTAGATCTGACAATTCTTGAAATGAATCAATTGATATAGTTGGTGGACGATTCAACACTACGTAAAATGTTCGATTATCTTCCGTTATACCACCTTGATCATCTTCAACTGTTACTTTAAGCGTGTGAGCAATACCTTCCTCAAGTTGATCTGTTACAACCGTTTCTCCATCATACAAGATTCCGTTCTTCAAAGTAATAGATTTTGAAAATGGGAATGGTGTTCCGTTCGATATTTGCGTTTCAATAGCCCTTTCAGTTTGTCCATCAATTTGATAACGAACAATAACAACTTGCCCTACATCTTCGTCAGTTGCTTGACCTTCAATTGTTAGAGTGTCATTTTCGTAAAGTGTACGATTATCAGTTGTGGTTAGTACAACAGTCGGTGCTTGGTTGTGTTGTATTTCAAAAACATCGGAATAAATCCAATCGGAATAAACATTATTATCATCTTTCGTCCTTGCCCTAAATTGGATGTTTGTTTTTGTGGCATCTCTAGTAATGACAATGCTCGATGTTGTAGATGCTGACGATCCAAATCGATACCATGTCTCGTTATTATAATTATATTCAAATTCATACGATACATCTGATGCACTAGAAGATCCAACGGTCACTACTGCTTGGTCTACAGGCTTAAATATAGTATTACTAGCTGGTGATGAAAACGGCTGTGGTGGTACAATACTTTCGTTTACTCGGCTTCCTTTTACGTACCAATAATTATCATAGTGCCTACCATCATCAGGATAATCACTTTCTTCTCCAATAACTCCAGTTTCAGTTAAGACACCTTTGCTATAAGTAATTGTTGGTGGTTTGTATCTATCGGCTTCATAAATATCTGCGTTTACATGATAATCATCACTTTCTCCTGACGTTATTGCAACTCGTTTTACTATTGTGTCACCCTGAAGAAGATAGCCTACATCACCAATATTAACCCATGTTGGTGGGTCCCACCAACCGTCGTTTTCACCAGTTTTATATTCCCAACTATCTCCATCCCATATAATATCCCTTTTCATTTTATCAAATTCAGTGCTCACGTTTGATGTTTTTAGTGTATATTCTATTGTTGAATCGTTTCCGTATGTTGTATTAACATGGTATTTATTCCAATAATATTTAGGCTTTGTGGCGGTAAATGTTCCACTTTCCCTATATGACGATTCCAAACCCTTGCTATCTACCGCTTTAACCCTCATTCTTAGACTTGTTGCTGTTGGTATTTCGTATGTGAAACTAGGCGATGATGTTTGTCCAACTTGCTCATAGTTTGCTCCATTTATTGATACTTCCCACATGTATTTAGAGATATTATTCTCCAAATCGGTAGCAGCACCAACCGCAAATGCCCTTAAATCTCCACTTTCCAATTCTTCATTATATATAGGGCTTGAAAATACTCCGGGTGTTGATGGTGCTGTATTAGCAAATATTTCAATCTTATTACTATCTCTACTTGAAAAAGTTCCAAACTCATCCCTAACAGTAATTCTAAAATAAGCTTCAGTTGTTACAGGTGAATCTTCAGGAATAGTAATTTCATAACTTGTTGATGTTTTGTTTAAATTAGTAGCAAGAGTTCTTAATTGACCATCACCATCTCTTAAATATAACTCATAAGTGTAATCATGACCTTCAGGATCACCTAATGAACTATTTTGCCATTTTATTTCATATTTTTCACCCTGCATTATTCTTTCATTTAACCTATTAGGAGCTAAAAACAATGGTGTTTGAACTGTTTCATTAGCAATTCCAATAATATTAGATCTACTTCCACCAAGTACTTCTAAAATACCTGTTTTGCTAACCAATGTTCCTTCTGAACCAATTTGATCTACATCTTCTTCATAGTGCCATATCTCAGCATCTTCATCATATTCCCAAATAGTTATTTTACTTGCTTGGTCGTCAATTAAAATATATCTTGCGGGCCTATCTTTTTCATATAATTCCATATCAAGAACTTGTTGATTAGGTATATTTATTTTCATGTTTTCAAGATTAACATTATCATTTATTATATCTGTTGTTACACTTCTTTCGGACCAAAGATCACCAGGATTATAATTAAGTAGGGTATACCATATCCAATCAGGTTGACCTGTACTATTATCTCTATCATTATAATCTGAAATTATTACTTGATCTAATGCAGTGCTAACCCTATATTCTGAATAACACCAAAATATATTTTCACCTTCATCATTAAGAGATGTTGAAAATGAAAGATCTATTTCATTTACTTTAGTCCAAGATGAATCACCATCAAAAGCTTGATATAACTCAATTGTTGTTTTATCTTTTTCAATCCATAAGTTAATTAATTCTTCATCTGTATCCGGAGCTTCTGCATTTATTATTCTACCTTCAGGTAATTCTGCAATAACTTTAGATTTTCGTCCCCAGGCGCCATTAGATGATTCACTATATCTTATTATCGTTTTTCTTGCCATTATTAAATCACCTCATTAACAGAGATTGTAAATGTACTCCATTCACCAAATGTTAATCTCCCATCATTTTCGGAGTTACTTCTTGCAATAACAGCACCTTTTTTATAACCATTCACAAGAGCACCCTGTATGGTTATCGTACCTGTTGCTGTATCAATATTAGTAATCATTATGTCCTCGTTATTTTCATCATCATAAATTGTAACAACCGTAAAATCTTCAAATCCTTCAATGCCATCCACACTGAAAGATGTAGCTCCTGCAGACACTTCCTCGATAACAACAGCTTTTTCACTAAGTAAGGTGATACGGTTCCCATCACCTTCAAAAGTAACAAAAAAAGCACCACTGTTACCTGGTACCCTCCCGTCAATCTCCATTTGCACCTCTAATTTTTGAATGTCAGAAGCTTGTTGAATAAGCCATTCATAAGCATTGAAAATGCCATTTTCAATGTTATTGGCCCTTTGCGCTGTATACTTCGTCCCATGCTGTAATATCTTTGGTTCTCCCGTTGCAGGATCTATTTCCGTTGGATCTTCAATCTCATCTAGCCAATCAGTTTTTATATACGGATTAGTTGAAGTTATAACGATGCTCATAAAACAATCCCCCCTTTAATGACCAGCTCAATGAGAAATACAATCATAAAACCATCTTCCCCTTTTTGAATGCTGGTGTTATGTGTTTCTAAATTCCTTCCTATACTATCAACTATTCTTGCTTCGTTAATGTAACCTGTCTCTGATTGCAAATAGACATATTTCTTTATTTGATTATCTTTCTTAACTACTTTATAGAAAGGAAATTCTTGATCTACACCATCTATTGTTACGATTGCTTTAGTTGATAAATTGCTAATAAAATCTATCGTTTGATCTACCAATAATTGATTTACTGGCATCTTTACCACCACCTAACCAGCGTTAAATTTACCACAAACAGGGTATTTAATTTCAAAATCATAGGGAGCAACATTCATTTCAGCGCTGTTTGAAAGTTGTTTACCGTGCATACTTGCTGTACTGAATTTATTACAGATTGGATAAGGAACATGAATCTCTTTCGTATCATGGGTTAATTCTAGTTGTCCTTTTGGCATTTTAACAGCAATACCTTCTAACCAGGAGCGCTTATTTTTTGTGGCATCCACCATTTGAATAAGCCTTTTAATGTCGTCACTTTTAATATTTGTCTGTTCAACTTCAATCTGAAAGTAGTAAGGATCTCCACTATAATCAAACCACTCAAATACTTCAGCGTTAGGAAAAACAATCGATACTACTTGTTCAACAGCCCACGGAGTTCCTTTGGTTCTATGCCACATGTTAGCGTTTTGGATCAGTTGGCGCTTTTGTTCAATAGGTAGCGAATTTTCATAGAAATCAACATGTTTCTGAAATGCTAAATAGTCCAGGAGATTTTCAGGCAATTTATTCACATCATAAAAAATAGACATTGATTCAGCTTCCCTATAAGCGCCTTTTATCTCCTGCTCAAAAGCTTCACCAAGAGCAACCATAAAAGGATCTACTTTTAGGCTTTGAGGAAGAAGGTCAACAACTGAATATTCCTGAATACTATTCATCCGTTAATCCCCCAAACACTAGGCTTTGAACATCTTCCCTTGCCACTTGATGTTTTTCAATTGGTATATACATTTCAGAATTCACCTTCACTCGATAAGCTCCAGCCTCTTTTAACTTGGCAATAAGCTCTGTTAAATCAACGTCACGGCCCATTTTTTCACGCTGCCATTTCAAGTAATCCTGGTATGCATCTTCAACGTTAGCTTGAATGGCGCTTAATACAGATGCGTTTGATTGAAGAATCCAATATTCAACATCTGCATTATAATTAATTACATCAGGAACATTAGTCGTTACTGAATCTGTAATTGGCCTTACTTTTTTATGTGAACAGATGACTAACACTTCATCCAAAAGCTCCAGTGAAGGTAGTTCGCCATTTTTCAGTAGTACACGTATATCAACGGTTCCCTCTGTTGGACTTAATACAACTACATCCACAATTTCTTGGCTTGTCGTTTTTGCCCAATACTCGTAAGCACCTTCAGGGCCAGCAACTGAAAACGATTCAGGCGCAATTCTTATTCGTTCAGCATATGGATCATTTTCCTCAATTCCTATACCGCCTGAGCTTGTTGTTACGTTTCTAACTTCTTTTGTCCACGGAATAGGATCAACAAGGGTGGTTATTTCACCTGGCAAATATCCATTACCCTTTTCACCTTTATCAGTGCATGTAGCAAGCATTTGTATGGAGTGTTGGCCAACAGGAACAACAGTTGTTTCATCTGTCGCAAAAAATATTTCTCCAACAAGAAAACGTGTGCCCTCTGAAATGACCAGATTGTCCACACGTTCTTCTTCAAGAACAAATTCCATTGTAGTAACTGCAGCTTTATCATCGAGCCTTGCAGTGTTCACCCCAGCTCCATGATGATCCAAGTATTCATCTTCAGCATAAGCTAATAGATTTTGCTTCAGTCCATAATCCAAGTTATTGCGTTCCTGGACTATATAAAGAACAAGACCTTGTACAAACTTTCTACGTGGATCTGCATTAGAAAGGGTAATACCTGTTTTACTTTCAATATAATCAAGCATGGTCTTTTCGATTTCTTCAGGCGATTTGTCCAAAAAATTAACGTCAGGTAAATTAAATCTATTCATCTATACTCACCCTTACTATCGCTTTTAGTTTCCCATTTATAGGATCACCCTCCATTTTAATTTCATCTACAATTGCCCGTGGTTCGTACTTTTGGATAGCCTGGATAATTCGAGCTTGATTAATGGCTCTTGCTGCAACAATTGGAGAATCTAAGTCCGGTACCCATCCAAAAGCCCTGTCCATCGGGCAAGAATAAACAACGGTTGAAAGGATGAAACCAACATTCTGAAGGATCTCGTCAATGCCTGTAGCACCGAAATTATATTCTGTTATTCTAGTCACTTCATGTTGCATAATCACCCTCCTTACCGTTTAATGTAATACTCTTTTAAATCTATCTGAACCTCTGCATTGAGTAGATTTCCTTGATTATCAATGACTTTGTGTGACTCACTTAACTTTTGAATGGACCAATAATTTTGAGAAATCGGCTTGCCTCCAAGAATAAAAGGGGCAACTTTTCCTGTGTCTCTCATTTCCCTGAGCATTTCTAATTGTTTAATAGGGTTGATTCCAAACTCTGCCTTTAATATGATTGTAAAGTTAATTTCTTCAAGCCCTGGGCCGTTAAATTCTGATTTCGGTTTATGGCCAATAATGTCATGATCATTCCACCTGGCAGAACCCGTTCTATTAAAGTCCTTAAACGTTTGTGTTTTATTCGGAGAAATTTCAAAAACTATCTCACCAAATGTGCCAATCTTAGCCAAGATTAACCACCTCCGATTGGTTTACTAGTAGTAGCACCTGTTTCAGTGTGGGTATGATTCTTTAATGAAATGCCATCAGCAACAACATCCCCTGTTACATTTATATTTCCTGCAGCATTAATATTAATTGATCCATTTGATTGAATTGATAGTGTATGAGTTTTTGTGTCATATTCAACAGTAGTTCCATCCTCAAATGTTATATGCCTTTTGCCTTCATCTATAACGGGTGGTTTATCCTCTTCTGAGTAAATAGAGCCTAGTATATAGCCTTTGCCCTGTTTGGTGAAACTGCAAAAAACATGTTCCCCAACCTTTGGCATCCAGTAAGCTTTATTCTTCAGTGAGCCACGTACAACAATTTGCAGCTCATCAGAAAGAAGATCCTCTTCATCCTCAAAAGCTACTCTTGCCGTGCATCGATCAGGGTAAATTGTTTTTACAATGCCTGTTTTTTCTTCCATCAATACCCCTCCAAGCATCGTCTTAATGCTAGTTGAACACTATTCTGCGAGTTGATAGATTGAGTAATAATGTATTTACCGTCAAACTTCCCAAACTCTTTTAAAGTGACTGTTACGCCAGCATCTAAATGTTTAGTAGATGTGACAACTAAATTTACTAGAGTAGCATTTTTATTTTTTTCTCTGAGCCTTTTCTTAGCAAGCCTTTGACCTTCAGCAACTGATTTAACTTGTTCTTTGACAACTAATGTTCGGCCAACTTTTGGCGCTTTAGGTGGTGTAAATGTTGTTTTAATCGTTTTCTTTTTACTAGAATCGCTATATTGAACACGGCAAGCCTTGTACGTGCCACTTAATGTTGTTCTTGCAGACCAATGTTTGACCTGGATCTCATCACTTTCCTTACTTCGTCTGTTAATGGTTGCTACTGGATCCTTATTCTCATAATCAGCTTCATCGAGGATAACAATTGCTTGATTAGATAGCTTAAGACATAGCCCTTCATCGTTGCACAGTCGATGTAAAAAAGCCAAATCCGTTTCGCTAAGTTGCTCGTATCTATCTTTTTTAGGATTGTCGTTTGCTTCAAAATAAAGCTTCAGCCCGTTTTGTGAGGCAATGTCACCAGCAACCACTTTTAAGGTTGTCTTTTCCCACGCCTTGGACTTTTCTTCTCCCCTAATGCTAGAAGATTCAGGAACGGACAAAGCTTTTATAACGACTTCTGAAGGCTCACCACTGGCATCTATTTCATCAAGTTCAAACTTACCTATTTTGGTTTTGATAACCTGTTCTTTCCAATTCTCTTTGCAAATGATTCCCTCTAATAGAGAGCCTTTTGTGGGGAACCAATCACCTAGCCATTTATGCTCGGTATCTTCCAAAGTAAGTGAGATATCATCAATCTGACCACTCAAGTTGTCGGTAAATGTCCAATCTATTAAATTCTCACTGAGATCTTCAGTGATATTATGCTTGTTATAGGTGATATCTAAGTAAGTACGTCTACTATTCATAGTTCTTCATCCTCGCCTAACCAGGCAGGCCTCTCAGTAACAATTGAGGTATCTACTTTAGGAATATCTAATTTAATACCACCTGAGAAAATAACGGTGCTACGATGTTCTTTATTTGCCTCCAGTAAAATAGGGAGTGAATATTCACTCCCCAATTGTTTATATGCAATAATGTCCCAGGTATCACCTTGTACCGTAATGTAGGTTTTAGTCATTGAAACTCACCCTCTTGCTTTGTACTTTAGGCAATTCAATGTTATTGATCCGAGTTTCCAAGTTGTTTAAAGCTTCTACAACTCTATCTCCGGCAGTTTGTATGTTTTTAAGAGAAGCCAGCCACCCACTTGCTTGACCTGTCCACATGGTTAATAACTCTAAGTTATCTTTCACTTTATCAGCATTGGTTTTAATATCCTTGAATGAACCCTCTAATGCTTTTGTATCGGGCAATGCTGCTACTGCATTACTTGAAGATGTTGGTGCTGCTTGACTCGCTTGCCTTGTTTTATCAACGGCTTTTCCACCAAAGAACTTTCCTCCTACGTAGCCACCTAAACCACCAACAATTCCACCTATTATTGATCCTATCCCTGGTGCAAGTGCAGTTCCTAAAGCAGCACCAGCTTTAGCTCCACCGATACCTCCAGCAATTCCACTCCCTGCCTGTACAGCCGTTTTTGCTTTATCTTTAGATTTAAATATGTTATAAGCCTCTGCAGCAAGCGCCACAGGTAATACTGCTTTTTTTGCAACCCCCAGGGCTGATTTCCCCAACCATTTGAGAGCATTCCCACCTTTGGCTGGTACTTGAGCAATTGCTTTTTTACTTCCTTGAGGCACAAGACTTTTCACAGATGCTTGCTTTCCCTTGTGGCGTGACATTCTACTTCCTTCAGGTGTTGATGTTGGTAATACCGCCCTTTGCGCTTTTACCATCTTCTTATTACTGCCTTTTTTGGAGAGTTTGTCTAAGCCCCATTTAGTCGCACCTTTAGCGCCTTTTACCATCAAGCCACCGCCAAGCATCCATGCAGCAAAGCCTGTTCCTGCAGCCGCAGCCACGTTTCCTTCCATCAAGTTACTTGCAGATGATTTAACAGCACCCGTAAAGGCACTCGCCCAGGATTTTGCAGCCATTTCACCAAGTTGGGAGAAAATCTTATTCATACTCTCGCCACCTGAACCTGAGAGCCAACTTTCTGTTTTCCCCATAGTTTCATCCAACATGTAGACAAACTTATCACTGAAATCCATATCCTTGTACTTATTGAATTTCTTCAAGTCCTCTTCATATTGGGCCATAGCTTGAGAATGGAATGATTGTCCGTCAATCATTCTCATATCATTTGCGTTAAACTCAGGCTTAACAGGCATTTGAACCGAAAACGGCTCAAAGATATCACTTAGCCCTGCAGCAAGCTTTTGACCAGCTTTTTCAATTTCACTTGATTTACCGTCAATTCCTGCGCTAAGACCAGAAAAAAGATCCTGAAATACAGGAAGAATAGGTGAAGAAAATTTAATTTGTGCTGATTCAATGGATCCCTTTAATTCTTCAAGTGCTCCCCCGTAATTATCTTTCATAGCTTTTGCTGCATCCATTGCTGACCCTTCAGAGTTGACAAGTGCCGTTGTCATCTGATTAATCTTATCAGGGCCTGCAGAGAATATATTCAGCATCCCTGTTGCAGCCTCAGTACCGAAAACCGTTGTGGCATATTGTACTTTCTGAGTTTGAGTAAGATCTTTAGTAGCCTTATTCCAATCGCCTGCTATTTCAGCTAAGGACTTAAATTCTCCTTGGCTATCAGTTACCGATATGTTTAATTTATCCAAGGCTGTTGAAGCTTCTTTAGGTGGATCTGCTAAACGAGATAATGACATTCGTAATGCTGTTCCGGCTTGCTCCCCTGAAAGCCCCTTATCAACCATAATCCCTGTAACGGCTGCTAATTCTTCCAAGCTTATTCCTACAGTTTTAGCTAGAGGCGCAGAATACTTAAAGGAATAACCAAGGTCCATAACTCCGGCTGCTGTTTTGTTTGCGCTCATGGCCATCACATCAGCTACGTGGTTTGCATCTGAAGCTTTCAGCTCAAAAGCGTTCAAGGCAGACGTAACAACATCTGAAGTCATGGCTAAATCTTCGCCACTTGCTTCGGCAGCCGCCAATATGCCAGGCATGGCTGCTATAATCTTGTTTGTGTCCATACCTTTTGCCCCGAGCTCTGTCATAGCAACAGATACCTCAGAGGCAGAAAGGCTTGATGTAGCTCCTAGTTTTAATGCTTCGTCACTTAATTTTTTAAGCTCAGATGATGAGGCTCCTGCAATAACGCCAGCCTTTGTCATTTGCGATTCAAAGTTCGCTGCTTTATTCATAGAATTAAAAGCTACACTGGTGGCTACTGCTGCAGTACCAACCGCAGCAATACCAGCCGTTGCCTTAACTGTACTAACACTACTACTAAAAGATGATTTCATGGTGTTGATCCGGCTTTGAGCACGTTCTAATTGCTTTAGTTCTTTTGTAAGTCTTGTTGTTTCTTCTGCGTACTGGCTTTGATGTATTTTTCCTCTTCTGAAATCATTACCCAAAGAATCCAAAGCCCTTTGGGTTTGCCTGGCTTCGTTTTTTATTCCTGTAAGGCCTTTTGTTACTTTCGAAAATGAACTGGAGAAAGACCTTTGGAGGTTTCCTCCGATTTGAAACGACATTTCGTAGTTTTTTCTACCCATCGGAATCCCCCCTCATTGCTGCTATGTCCTCTTTCCACATTCTTAATTCAAGAATAGTTTTAGATTCCCAATATTGTAGACCGTCCCTAGTAACTCCAGCAAAGGTTAAGAGGATTTCTCTGAAGTCTCTAGCTCCTCCTGCTCCTCCGACGATCTCAGCAAAAAATTTCTCACTCCAAAGGTAACTTCAAGGAAATCATTAATTGGTAACTTCTCCAAATCATCTTTAAGAATACCGCAAGCTTTTGATGCCAACCTTAAAAGGATTTCTTGGTCATAAACATCAGCAAATCCTCTGGTTTTTTCCCTTCTCATCTCCATATCAATTTTTAATATATCTGCACCTGTTAAATTTTCAAGGTTTAAATCGATCTCCTTAAGTTCTTTTCCATCAATTTTAAACGGTTTAATTAATTCAATTTTCATGTTTATTCCTCCTTTATAGTCCTAATCCTTCACGGATTTTTTTCATATAATCGATTCCATCAACTACATAGATATAGTTCATTTTGTCAAGTTCAACTATTGTTTTTCCTTCACGCTCTAGTTTTATATAAGTGACCTCAATTTCTGTTGATCCTTCATACCCAGATCCTTTAGCAACTTTCCCTAAATCATTTTTAATAACTTGCCCTTTTACCAAAACTCGTTGAGGTGTAAAGGCGTGATTCGCAGCAGCTACCGCATACTCTTGATTAACAATTCTGCAATCGAGCTGCAAAGCTTCAGGCTTCAGAAACTCAGTCAATTCCCCTGTGATCATTCTCCAGTTTAACGTTAGTTTCATGCTCCCAAAGTGTCCGTAGTTTGCAGCTTCGTATTCACCAATAATTCCTGCTCCTGTGATGCTTTCCGTCATAGCATCAAAAGAAGGGAGTTGCAAATCCGCAACCCCCCTTAAGTCTGTAGAACCGTTTGGGTATACCCTATAGTCATTTACTTTTTCCGGGATCACCTTTGACATATATCATTCCTCCTTATTCAAACAATCTATTGTAATAAGTGGCATCGAACTCAAGTAAAAATTCTATTTCTCTTGCTGGCGTTGGTTCAGCGAGAGAAACATGAAACCGCACTGTACCGTCTAATAGATCAGTTGTTGGATTTTCCTCTTTCCTGAATTCCACTTTTCCACCAACTAATGCGCCTGTTGATGTTAAGCCGTTGAGCCAAATGTTGAGGCTATCTACAATTGTTTCAATCAATCTTTTATTAATTGGTCCATCAACTTTCTGCCAAGTTGTAAGAACAATAGTATTTGCAATCCAATTGTGCATCCGCCTGACAGGAATAAACGTATCTTTCACATCAGAAGTACCAGGATAAGCCCCTGTTCTATTTCCCCAGGCTTTCCATCCTCCACTGAAGTTTAATGCCGTAACAATTCCTTGCCCGTTTAAGTATGCTGCTTGATCAGGTCCCAAGTTAACTTCTGTGCCATCTTCTAAAACAGCTCTATTCATCTGCAAATTCTTGTTAGAAGGGCTCACATAAGGGATATCACCGTTTTCTGCATCCGTTCGTGCATTAAGTCCAGCTAATTGAGTGGATATGTGATAAACCTTGTCACCTAGGGCTACTTTTGGCCAACAAACAGCTTCATTTGCTCCTGTGTAGTTATTTTGGTTTTTCCACTCAGCAACTTTTGAATAGGTATCTGCTGTAGATGAATCAACATCCGTTAATGCTGCAGCCTTAAAGTACGTATTAATATTCCCAGCTTTAGCTTTCATCACAGCCTCAACGGTTGGCTCCGTGCTGAATCCTGGAGCAAGTATTTGACCAGGAATAAGTCCAAATTTAGGGAATACGTTGTTTATCAGCTCTAGCCCTGTGGCTTCCCCAGTATCAACATCCACACCACCAATAATGTCGTCATTATCAACCTTTGATGGATCTAGCTTTGTATAAGATACATAGAGCTTTTCCTGTTCCGCAGTAACCCCATCGCCTGGAATAATAGCAATTACTACTTTGCCATCATTATCAAATGTTGCGAGATAGTCTGTATTTTTGACTAATGCTTCTGCTGCATCATTAGTTAGTTTTACAGTCAATTTATCTAGCAATATGCCTTGTTCATCAATAGTGGCTTTTTGATTTACAAGGTTTATTTCTTTCTCTCCAGTAGTGTTATGAGTTTCAGGATCCAATACATTGATAAAAACTACAGGCGCAACACCAAAGAGCCTAAATGAACTGTCCATGGCTTCGCACAAGGTGTAGTTCTCAAAATCATCTGAGTACCCTAGTGCTTCAACAGCTTCAGTTAATGAGTAAGCTAATAAAGGTTTACTGAAATACTCATCTGTTTTTGCTAGATTAATCGGTGCTGTACCCACGACAACTTGCAGCCCTGCAGTAGCTTCAATTGGCGATATGACTGACGTTGGTACTTCCGATACATAAACACCATGTCTGTAACTCATTATTTCACCGCCTTACTAAAATACTTTTTCGCTTCCTGAAAGCGAATATTCTCAACGGTACCTGGTTGGCTTACGTTGTTTTCAAACTCTGCAAATTTTCCTGACTCCACGAACAGTGTTTTTAGTGTAGGAGATTTTTCTAAATGGTCCTTTAAATGGGCTGGGTACCCATTTTTATAACTAGAATATCGAGCAATAAAATTATTAGATGGTCCCACATAAATTAAAACAGCCCCTTTAGTAGAGGCTGCTTTTTTCTTCTTTTTAGTTGTCATAATCAAACCCCGTTTCTGATTGGACTTGAGGTTCGTTAAAACTCAAATCCATGATTGCATGCCAAAAAGGTACTAATTGCTCTTCGAATAGTTCTACTTGGATCTGATTCGTAAGGGCAAATGCACCTAATATTTGTTTTTTCTTCAACTCAATTTTGATTCTAGTTGCAATGTTTAACGTGTCACGCCAGCCATTTTGTTCATCTTCGCTATATGTACCTATAACTAGACGAATATTAACAGAATCCCCATTAGAGAAATCATCTGTATTCGATACAAAGCGAGCAATAACAAAAGGATAATCTTGAGGTGTTAATCTTTCCTCGCCATCATCATCCTCTGGTGGGAGATAGCCAGCATACACAGAAGGTGCTTTATTCTCCCCTTTTATTTTGGTAGTTAAATCATATTCTTTAACTACACCTTCAATAAATTTAACCAATTCATCTACTAAATTAATGGGCGTTGTCATGATCTACCCCCTAACAATCTGTTAATCTCATGCTCTAGCCTTGTATCTAATACCTCATAAGCTCGATCCTCAACATGTTTTACAACTGATTCATTGCCAAGCATCTGAGGAACTGACGGACCATAGTGCCCCTTAATAGGGAGCCTCTTATTTGAAACTCTCGTAAACACATTTATGTGTCCGTTTGATGTTTCGGCTACAAAGCCATCTTTAAAAGGTTTTTTTGATCCCTTTTTCACAGTAACAACAATAGGTGTTTTCCGTTTAGGTTGTGGTTTTTTAGGATTAACTTTAAACTTGATTAAATCAATCTTAGAACCACGCGAACGAACACTTGCATTCAAGTTACTAGAATTAGCTTTCTTTATTTTGATAGTGTCTGTAATACCCTTATGCTTGATAATATAAATATCCCGTGCTGATCTACTAGCCTGTGTTTTGGCAGCTTCTGCAGCACGGTTTATAGCTCTTGCTGTAACAATGGGAATTTGACCAGGAGTATTAGCAAATATACCCTCTAGTTTTTCTAACTGTTCTGCATTAATTTTTATCATAGGGCATCACCCGTAACTTTCATTTGCCTCTAAACTGATTTTTAATATCTCGCCTGTTACAGATGTATCAACAACATAATAATTTTTGCCATCTAATTTAATTCTTTTCCCAACAGATGGCTTTTTATAGTCAGAAGCTTTTAGGTAAATCGTAGTTACAGATTCATAGATGCTTTGAGTGGCATTTTCAAGGTCATTCGCTCTCCCCGATTTCTCTCCGAATCCATCTTCATAAATTATCATCACAACTTCCTTCGAGCCTAAAGTATGCACCTCACCGAATTCATCTGTATTAAAAAAAGTGTTTAAATCAGATTTTAAATAATCACGCAGCTTAGGCATGATTAATCAACTTCTTTTGTAGCAAGAACTTCATCCACCTTGTCTTGCGTTATAATTTGTTCAATCACAGAGTCTTTCTTCTTCACATCTTCTTCACTTAATTCCACGCCTACAGCCTTTGCTGCTGTAATCAATGGATCTTTATTAAATGCTTGGTACAATGCTTGATGTAGTTCCTGGTACTCTTGTTCTGTTATTTCTATATAGTCACTATCTTCACTGATATTTTCTTGATCAACTTCATCTGCTAATTCAGTAGTATGACTGCCTTCAAGCAATGGGATAGTCCTTACTTCCTCTGCAAGCCCCTTTTTAATTAAACGCTCTGCTTCATTTACAGGTAGATCAATTGGTTCACCAACCGGCACAATTTCCTTTCCCTTTTGAATGGGCCACCTACAAATAATGTTCATTTACCTCACCCCTTACAGCACTTGAGCAATATGCCAAGCATCTACTTCATGTGGAACAGGTAACGGACGGCTATTAATCTGCAAGAATCTAGCATCTGGATCATTTTGAACCCATGATTTAGGTATTCTTGTTCCTTCAAACGTTCCGAAATTTTCACCGTTTTGAATAATGTTTACCGCACCATATAACATTGATGAACGAGAACGGGTAGAACCTAAAAATACTGTACCTTCTGGAACCATTGGCTTTTCTGTAGGATTTTCAGGGTCTGTTTCATCGTCATAATACCACTCATCATAACTGTAAATATCTAAACCTAACGCAGATATAGAACCAAGATACGTCACACCATTAGGGAATGTTTGTGGATTGATTTGTCCCATGATAATTCTACGATTATCAAGTAACTCTTTTGTTTTAGGATGGTTAATAAAACTCTCAGTTACATCACTTGCCAAAATAACTCGGTCAGGTGTTGTACCAGAGGCTTTAATTACTTTCAAACGCCATTCTTTCAAATCTGCGTAAGGGTTTGAATTCGGATCATCCCATAATTTACTTCCAGTAAGCACAACTTTATTTGTAAAATTGAAGTCTAATACTTGATCAACACCATCACCCACCATATGAACTTGTCCAGTAAACAGCACCTGTGAAGCCATCCACTCTTCACGCCTTGTAATCATATCGTCAAGTTCCATAAGGTCATTTGCTAACATTTCAGCTTGTCTTTCTTCAGGTGTTGAACCGCTATAAATATTTTCTCCCATTGAACGTTTCGACAAATCATCGGCTGTAATAACTCTTTTAGGCTTAATTAACGGAGCTTTAAAGCTTTTTGTGTCAAATCCCTCTCTTGCTATTACCTTTCCAGCTAGTCTTGGTGATACAAACGGAGCCATTTTTCTACGTCCTTTGTAATAATCAACATCTACAGTTTCAGTAGTGAAAGTACGATTATTTGAAAAGAAGGTATCTTTTAAAAATGTATTAACAGGCTTCATTTGTCTTACAGCTTCTAACATTGTACGTGGATCATATAAACTGATTGTCATAAAATTAAATCCTCCCTATCCTATTTTCTTAATGAAAATGCCCATTTCTCTTAATGATTGCCTGTGATTACCTGGTGTATCTGCCCCACCAAAAGTAAGCTTATCTTCATTGAATTCTCCAGTGAGATAAACAACAGCTTCCATATCTCCATCTGTAGTATCAACATCATCTGTTAAAATTCCGTAAGGACGTTCCGAACCATCAGATTTACTAGAATCAACAATAACGGAACTGCCATCTGCAGTTAAAAGACCGACTACTGTTCCACGGGTGTATTGATTTCCACCTTTTAAAGTAACAACCCCTGTTGTAATATTCTCTTGGCCACCAGCTATGAGATTGTCAAAATCTCTACTACCAATATCAGTTACTAATTGTTCCGGCATGGTCAATTACCCCCTGTTTTTATTAATGAAGTTAGCAATGGCGCTACCTTTTTCTTTTGCCTCTTCATTTACCGTTTTTTGATTATGTGGTTCTTGTGGTGTAACGTTGTTAATACCTGAATTTTGAGCGTCATTTTTTACGTTGTTTAAATAATCATTACGTTTGGCACTTTGAGCATTCAAAATGTCCAATGCTGCTTGTTCTGCAGTATTGAAAGTTTCATATTTTGCTTTATTAATAATTTCATCATTACCAGGATTACTGTCTTTCACTTTATCCAGGGCTTCAATTCTTCCCCTTTCTTGTTCTGCTCCTGCTTGTATGGCTTGATTATAAATATCAGGGTGCTCATTTTTTAATTCTTCAAGATTTTTCACTGTTTTTTTCACCTCGTTATTAGTATTTTGAACAATGTTTTGTGGCTCATTTGATGGATTTGCTTGCTGTTTTGGGAGCTTAGGAGCATTTGTGAAACGAGATAAATCAATGTTTACTCCATTAAAAATAGCCATTCGCCCCTGCATGCTTGCAGTCACCGACATGGCTTCTTCTATTTCATCTGCTAATCCAAATTCAACGGCTTCACTAGCTCCAAACCAAGATTCATTGTCCATTTTTTCTACTATTTCATCACGATTCATACTCGTTCTCGCTTCATAAACATCTACAAGGGAATCACGAATTTTATCCAATAACTCTGCTGTTTCCCTCAATTCATTTGCATCACCTCCCCATACACTAGACATTGGGTTGTGAATCATAAAAAAAGATCCTGTAGGGATCACGATTTTGTTACCAGCCATTGCAATGATAGACGCTATGGAGGCTGCAAGACCATCAACAAACACTGTTATGTTTGCTGAATGTCTTTTTAATTGATTGTAGATAGATAATCCAGCAAAGACTCCACCGCCTCCACTGTTAATTCTCACATCAATGTTTTCAACATCACCTAAATCTGCTAGATCAGTAGCAAAATCTTTTGGTGTGATAGAATCTCCCCACCAATTGTAATCACTGATTTCACCGTATATTTTAATTTCACCGCTATTCTTCTTCTCGTTTTTCACCATGTTCCAAAACTTCTTCTGTTTCTGAGTCAATGACCATCAAGCCTCCTTCTTCGAGAATTTTATTTTCCCTTATTAATTGACGGACATTTGTTTCAAAGTCACCGCCTGTCAATTCGGCTGTTTCTCTTTCCCTTGTACTCAGCTTTTGTTCAATACGTTTCGTTGCTGCATTTACTTCTTTCAGTGGATCAATTTGACCTGGTGAAGGTCCATGCCACTCAGCTTTTGTATATGCTTTTCTAATGAGTGGATCATCAAAGAATCCCGGTGCAAGGATACGCCCCTTTGCTACAGCTTCAGCAAACCATTCCTCATAAATAGGCTGGCAAAAATCTGATACAAGCCAAGCTCTACGCATTCGAAATGACTTCCACGCTTCAAGTAATGCAGCACGACTCGCTGAATAGCTTGCCGTAAAGTGTTTGACAAGTAATTCATAAGGTATTTCTAATGCTGCTCCAACTTGCCTAAGAATGGCAGTCACAAATGTATCAAATACAGCATTAGGTCTACCAGGATTCGCTGTCTCTACTGTTTCACCTGGTAGTAAATTAATAACAGAACCATTTCCAAGTTCAATGGCATCGTTATTTTCAGGATCTAATTGTTCATCTTCTTCTAATCCACTAGCTAATGGATCATCACTTTGATTACTTTGGACAAAGACTGTAAATAGCCCTGACACTACTGCAGCCATTAATTCCGCCTCTGTGTACCTTCCTATCTGCTTTAATGACTCAATGACCGGGGCTAGGATAGGAACACCCCTGCGCTGTTCTGGACGTTCAGACTCCATTAAATGAAGAACATTGCGCCTCCCTGTTTCTTCACCAAAAACCTCTACTCTTGACCACTCTTTTTTCTTTGACTGAACCCCTAGTGGATGCTGATTGACAAAGTGATAGGCTATAACCGCCCCATTTTCATCAACTTCAACCCCGCCCATAATGTCTTTATTTTTCTTTTGATCAGGGTTACAACAGCGATCTGCCTCAATCAACCTTACACAAATGTCATAGGTGCTGTTTTTTCGCTCAATGAAAGGTAACAATGCGAAAGTGTCTCCACTCATTAATTGAGAAAGATACGCTAATTGTTGTAAGTCGTAGAAGTTATTCATTCTGCTTGCATCACAATTCTTAGAATCTGCCCACAAGTCGAATTCTCTTATAATGTTTTGCTTGAATTCTTTCGCTTCATCCTCCGACATACCTAAAAAATTGGCATCAAAAGAGGGCTTTAACTTTAATCCAGTACCAATTACGTTTGTTCGTGATGTTTTTAATGCCCCTGTTGCTAATGCAGCTCCACCTGAATACAAATCCCTTGATCTTTGACGTAATACATCAAGGTTTTTAATAATATCCTCATCTGGTGAACCACCTCTGTAATTCCACCCAAGTAATGACTTTTTGGTCCTACTAGCTCCATGGTTCCCATATCCTGAATTCACCAATTGAAGTTTTTGCCTTGAAACCTGCCTTTTTAATCCCCATTTAGGTGATATGCTTGAAATTACTTGATCAAGACGGTTCATAAATCACGGGGAACAATACGTCTTGCTCGTCTTTTACCTGACTGAAGTCGTATAACTTCTCTTTTCCAATACTCAACTTGTTTACGAATTTCCCCTAAATCGGCACGAGTCAATTGTGATGGTCCCATACGATAAGATTGACCTGTTGAAACAGCAAGTTCTGCTTCAAGCCACGCATCTAAATGTTTCTTCGCAGTTGCTAAATCCCACGGCATTGTTCCGTTCACCTCCTATTGCACACCTTTACTTAATACACCACGTTTTCTTTTTACACGTTTCTTTCTCACAAGTTGTTCTTTATCTAAATCAGGGTTCAATATCTCAAGGGCTGCAGTTGCATAGTTCCTTAAGTCAAGTGGTTCATTTCTAACACTTCCTACCTTTACCCACTCAAACCTTGGTCGTCCTTTATGGTACCTAATGACTTTCTTCTCTGAGGTTAAACCACGGAAATATTCTTCGTCATACCCTTTATCAGCTTGGCTTGGAAAATGACAAAATCCTGGACCTTGAAATTCCTTTTTAAGCCTAGATACTACTAGTTCCTTCCCTGAATCAACTCCCACAATAAATAAAGCGCATTTCTCACGTTTTGTACGAGACATGCGCCCAATAAGGGGAACACCTTGGCCCCCTTGCCCTTTTATAGCAAATATTCTCCTGTGCTCTCTTGCTTTACAAAATCTATAAACCTCTGTCGTATGGTGACCGCCTGAATCAATTGCAGTACAAGAAACTTTCAAATCCAAAGCATCTTCACGTTTCCAAGTGCGATCAAGATAATCATCTAGTTCATTCCACACTTCAGGTTCACTAGGATCCCCATAAAAACGCCTATATTCAATACCCCATGATTCTTTTCCAGCTCCCCAACCTACAACTTCACACTCAAGCCTATCGCCCTGTACATCCACGGCAGCCGTTAATACTTTTACACCTAAAGGAACGTCAACCTTATAAACTTCACGCTTATCTATCAATGAGTTTTCGTCTAATTGTTCCCCATCTTCTTCCCACGTTTCACCAAGAGAAGTATTTACCCACACTTTCATACGCTCGTTGTCACCTTTTTTCTGTACTTCTCTTGCCTCTTTAAAATCATTCACTACTTCTTCCCAGCGTTTCCAAGGGCTAGATAACTCATTAAGATGAAAACCACGAGCTTTTACGTTTGTTTTCCGAGCCACCCATCTACCTTTTCCTGCTTTCCATTCCTGTTCGGTAAATCTGAACCCACAATCTTCACATTCCATTGTGATTGGTTGCTGGTCAAACTTGATCTTCCCCCAAGTTAAAGGCTGGTATTCTTCACAATTAGGACAAGGCAAGTGCCACTGTTCCATTGTTGAATCTTCATAAGCAGATTCAATCCTTGATACACCCTTAATTGTGGGCGTACTCACGAGGATTTTCTTTCGATTCCAAAAGGTATTTGTTCGTTTAGATACTAGTGAAACGGGATCACCTTCAGAGCCTGCTGATAAAGGAAAACGATCCACTTCATCAAGTAAAACAATGCGAATTGGTCTACTAGCAAGAGAAGCCGGGGAATTAGCACCAGCTAATGTAATATGACCACCAGCAAATTTTTTGTGTAACAATGTATTACCACTGTCCCTTGATTTTACATCCTTCACCTTACCTTTGAGTGTTGGTGAATCCCTTAACATAGGAGCAAGCCTGTCTTTAGAAAACGCCTCAGCCATCTTATCAGTTGGTTGTACTAACATCATAGGTGCTGGATCATAGTCGATAAAATATCCTGTGACATTCAATAACAGTTCCGTTTTTCCGACCTGGGCTGAGGACATAATGACTACTGTTTCATATTCAGATGAATTAACAGCATCCATAATTTCACGTTGATAAGGTGCTCTATCTGTTCTCCATTGTCCTGGCTCTGCAGATGCTTCTGGAGATAGTTTTCTATATTTATCTGCCCATTCAGATACTGTTAGGGTGGGAGGTGGCGCAAATTGTTTAGCAATGTTACGAAACAGTTTAACAACATTTTTATCCATCATCCTCCAACTCCACATATTCAGAACCATAAAACACTTCTGGATCATATTCGGACAGCTCAGTTAAAGCATCGTGCATTTCACTAGTTAGCTTTTCTTTAACCACCGCAATTTTTTCTAAATTCACTAATTGAGGTGCTAGTTTTGATGGTAATGCTAAGATTTTTGAACGGACGGCTGCAACCATGTCATTCATGACACTTTCAATATCTTCTGATCTATGTGTTTGCCCCTTCATAAGTGATAAATCAAGCTCAGCTTTTTCACGCTTGGCTTTAACCAATAAGGTTTCTTCAGTTGTTTTGTCTAATTCTTCTTCAGGAGTTTCTTGAAGCCGTATATATTCCACATACTTTTGAATCGATGCTGGTAAATCAAATTTACCGTGAGATATTTTTACAAGCGCACCTTCTGATTCTAGTTGTCGTATTCTTGCAGTTGTAAAACCAAGGATTTTCGAAATTTGAGCACTTGTTACAACTTTTAATTCTTTGCTTAAACCTTTATTTGACAAGGGTTTCACCGCCTTTCAAAAAAATATTTCCCAAGATTTATATTCGAAAACGAAAATGACCTTTTTTCATTTGAAACTAGCCAAATTTCGGGGTGGCGACTACCCGCAAGGAATTTAAGTCCCAAAAGAACCTAGTATTTCTCCATATAAAAAAGCACTCCTGAAGGAATGCTCACAAGTATGATGGCTTATCCATTACTCTTTTCGCTTTCTTTTTTAAAATTTTTATATATTGGATATATTCTTTGTTTATCCAAATTCTTTCACCATTAACTGAAAACCACCTGCTAGCTTGTAGATCATGCTTATATAAGATGTCATCAATGCTTTTGGCATCGAATTCTTCTATTACAGTTGATCCATCTGGGAAACTATATATAACTTCATACTTTTCTAGACTCTCCATGTTAACACCTCCTTTACTCTACTTATTTCGACAAAAGGAGATATCTTCCTGTATTGGTAAATTGAAAATTATATGAATAAAGCCTACCCATTGGATAGACTTTGTAACTCAATATTTATTAACCACCTGGCTTTGGTTCAACTGGATCTAAATGATAGCCTCCAGGTTTAACTGATGGTCCTCCACCTGGCTCTGGATTAATCGGATCTAAATGGTGCCCTCCAGGATTGATAGGATCTTTTCTCATATCATTCACCCTTTCAAGTTAACTTATATCAGGATCAATCGGAGGCATAAACCCTCCTATCGGTTCATCTTGATTAAAAAATCTTTCACCTGTAGGAACTGGAACGTCACCACTTCCACTTCTACTACGTCCGCCTGTAGGAACTGAAGTGTCTCCGGCCATCATCGTATCACCTCGCACATTGTTGTTATACTAATAGATTCTATATTTATTATTTAATCCCTTTAACAAAAAGAGAAGCCTACCCATCGGATAGACTTTAAACACTAATATTATACTAAGGAGGAATGTGAGACAACTACTTCACAATATCATAGTAACATCCATGTACTGTACATAAAATGCCCTCTTTTTGCCCTAACTTACAAATCGTATACCATCTACACCAAAGATAAGACTTGATATCTCTTTTGCTGCAGAATCAATATCTTTGTAAACAGTACGATTATCAATGTTATGGGTTTCAGCTATTTCACTAGCAGTCATTTTATCCTCTGAAATGTACATGAGATAAACCGTTTCATATCTTCTCATATCCTCAGGCTTACTTGAATTCTCGCATATAACTTTGTAGATACTTAGCATTTGATTCATGAACTTAACCATTGCTAACGTGCGCTTTTTACTACGTCTGATGCTTTCTACAGCAAGCTCATTGACCTCAATCATATCATCGAGTATTGATTCATTAAGGATATTAATGTCCTCTGTAATTTCCTCTGTATGAAGAACAAAGGAACGGTAATTCTTCAGTAATAGCTTTGTGTTGCGTAGCCGTTTATCTCGTCTTTCCTTTTCTTCTTTTCTTTTCTGCTCTTCCATATATTCAATCGCTGCATTTACTGCCGTTTCAGCACTGATCTTAGCAACTTGTTCCATTAACGCTGTGTGATTGGTTTTCTTTTTATTCATCCCTTCAATGCCTCCTTTGCTCTGTAAAGAAAATGATGATAGATATAGTTACCTGTAAATATTGGATCAATAAACACAGTAGTAAAGTTGTATCTTGCTTCAAACGTCTTTATGCTTGCCAGTAATGATTTGGGCTTGTATTCACTTCTGTAATCGCCCATCAATATTTTTCTGTACCCGTCCATATCCTCAATCAGTAACAAGAAAGGGTGTTTAGATCCTCTTATCAGTTCATTTTCAAAACGTTGTCTATCCTTGATTGAACTCACAAGTTCATTGATACTATTTTTCCTCTCAATTACTGCATTAAGGTATATATCACGCATGATCCCTAGCTCCGGGTTTTTAGGTATCATTGCAGCGTAATCGCCTGTTTTCATGGCTTTTTGTTTGTATGGAATTTTCTTTTTATCGAAGTACTCAAGGATATGTTTATTTTGCTGCTCTCTCGTATCTGTAATAATCACAAGACTCTTTTCTATTTTCTTAATCTCGGTATCTGTAAAGTGCATCTGTAACGCTGTATTCATGCAGCAACCCCCTTGAAATATGACATAGCCCTTTTGTATAGCTCTGCTGCTATTTGGTCCGTGTCCTTGCTCTCGTAATCTGTAAAGTTATCATGATGATCCTTCCAACCGTTTTCTGCTAATTGATTGAACAGCTTCACAGTTTGTTGAAAAGCTTCATCATCATGTTTTAACCAATCATTTATTTTGAAATTAATTTCCTGTTCTATACCTAATAAGAAATTAATAATTTTCATCATCGTTTGCCTAACATTTTGGCTGTTTTTCATGGCTATTTCACCCCCACAAATTTGTAGAAAAAATGCCCTGTTTTGAAGCTATCCATTTTGCATTTAATTTTCGTGCATTTTGACACGCTGTAATCCTTGGTATATCAACGTTTTAGGGTGACAATTAAACCCATGATATTTGTTTATATATTACTAACTATTATGGGGATTAACTGTCACCCCTAAATGCGATTAAATCAACGTTTCTAGCCCCTCTTTAGTACGGTTCTCAATCTGCGCAAATTTACTCTTAATTACAGCTTCAAATGTCTTGCCTTTTTGCTTACTGTAATTCAATGTAATAGCCTTAACTGTATCCATGTTCAACTCGAACCTTTCAACAATACTCTCTAGCTTAATGATCCCTACAATTCGCTTGTGTCGTTCCTTCTTGTTTCGAACCTTTTCAAACTCAAGCATCTTCTCAACTAATTTCACGTCTGATTTTGTGGTTTTCGTTTGTTTAGCAATCTTTTTAAGGCACCTCTCAAACTCAACATTAGGCATAAATCCCTCAAGTTTAAGTAATCCTACCAATACTCTTTTGGTCTTGCTGGGGCGAGATAAAGCCATCAAGTAGTTTGCCTCTGCTAGATGCCTAATCGCATTGTAGAAGGCGTGTGTGTCGGCCTTACGATGCACCTTCGTAACTATCTTGTGACAAGTTCGGAAGTCAGCTAGATTAGTAATTTTTGTGAGGCAAGAATAATGTATAGGTGACACAACTTGTTTGAACTCATTAAGCTTCACTTCGTCTTGTTCCACAAATGCCTTGTAAATGTCTTGTGTGAACATTTGACCTATGCCGGAAGCCTTTTCCTCTTCCTCTTGTTCTTCTAATTCATCAAGTTCATTCAGGATATCCCTTATGAATGTTAAGTCTAGTTTCTTCTGACGGATCTCTTCGGATATGTTCAAGATGCCTTCAGATTTCATGTGAAGAGCTTTTTCTACTGCTTCAATAAATGCTATTCGATAACCGTAAAAGTATCGTTCTTGCTCTTCTGACACTGCGTGACGCAGGAATAATGTATCTATTTCTAAGCCTTCCATACCTTGATAGATGCCATATCTACGCTCGATAATACTTGAACGAAATAAGCTAGGATCAAAGTAAGGGTGGCCATTGATTTCACTAACAATTTGTGTCGCCAACCGTAGGCGAAATTGGTACGCATTCTCTAGTTCAAACCTTTGTTTATCCTTGTTGCGTGGCTCTTGCATGAAAACGGAAAACCTTCTGTATGTGTTCCGTAATCTGTTCGATATTTGTTTAATAGATGAATAATTAAACAGGTTAGAATAATCGTTACAGACTGCAATAACTTCCCATTCAACATCATTTTGAATGTTCACTCCATCAGCAATAACGCTCGTTGTTAAAACTACTTGTACATCAGAATCTATCGTCTCACTATCTACTAATTGCTTGTAGGTTGGGTTGCTCTTACTGTTCGCATTTATCGCTCGTACCTTTATTCCCTTGCGTTGTAACAACTTCTTAAGCTTCTCAATCTGCTTTTTTGACTGTATATATATCAATAATTTGCGCTTGCTTGTCCATACCTCAATTAATTGTGCTAGTTCAGGCAACGAGTCAGCTTTCTTTTCATAGGTGTACACTGCAAACTCCTGGCATGGTGACTGAGGATTTCCGTTATCAATTTCAATTACTGTTTCAAATTCATTTTTGTAAATATCATCAATCGTTCCACTTAAACCTACAAATGACGCAGCTTGATGGCTGATTTCATGTAAGTTTTTGATAGCTTCATAGCGATAATTCAAATCATAATCTGTTACAAACTTGTGCATCTCGTCTACTACTAAACTAAATTTCATATTCTCATTTAGTATTCGTAAAAACTCAACTAACACAGGTGCCATATCATAGGTTGATATGAAAATACGCTTGCCACTTCTTACATAATGAGCAACCTCTTTAAACAGGTTCTTAGTTTGCCCCTTCACGCACATTAGCTTATGTTTAGTAGCATTCTGCAAAGTTAGGGCAATTGTTGGAGCTGAAAATATGTAAAAGTGATTTTTCTCGCTCTCCAGTTCTTTGAATGCATCTAAAAATGCCGTTGTTTTTCCGCTTCCAGTAGCAGAGTTTACTAATATTCTTTGCTGCCTACTAAGGATCTCTTTTGCTGTATCTTTCGGAATGTACCTTTTTACTTTGATAGCTTCATGGTTGTATGTCGTGGGCGTGTGTCCGCTAGGCTCATAGTATTGGAATTTGCCT